>JAAXHV010000065.1 GCA_012270695.1 Gammaproteobacteria bacterium
CCACCGACTCGGCGCGGCTCACGAAAAGCTGGTTTGACGGGATCATGCAACAGGGTCTCAGCGAGGAACAGTACGTCGAGATCATCGGCACCCTGGTCTCAGTGTTCGCAATCGATGAATTCTGTCGCGGTCTCGGCCTGCCCCTGAATGAACTGCCGAAACCGCAAGCGGGCGAACCCGGCCGTTACCGCCCTGCCAATGCTGCCTACGACCGTGCCTGGGTACCGATGCTTCCGGCGCGGGTTGACCGCGGACCCGACGCCGACCTGTGGGAAGGAGACATGCGCGGCTATGTTATCCGCGCGCTCAGCCTGGTTCCCGATGAGGTGCGCACCCTGCTTGACGCTTCCAATGCACATTATCTGAAGGTCAATGAAGTCTGGAATGTAACCAAGTCTCCCCAGGGAACGCTGTCCCGCCCCCAGACAGAGGTGGTGGCCGCGCGAGTATCCGCACTCAACGGCTGTTTCTACTGAACTGCCTCACACGTGGTGATGCTCCGTGAGAGCGTCGAGCTGACAGGGGGGGGCATCGACTTCGACGGCCTCACTGATCCTTCCTGTACCGAAATCAGGGGCGTGCTGAATTCCCACGAACTGCTGACGTTCACCGATGCCTGTATGGGTGGCGATATTGCGGCCCTGGCCGCAGCCCGTCAGGCCCTGGTGGATGAAATGGGTTCCGCGGCGATGGTCGATACGGTCGGGGTCATATCGAATTTTCAGCGCATGGTGCGGATTGCCGATGCGACCGGCATCCCGGCTGACGGTCCCATGCAGGTAATGTCCGAGGACCTGCGGGAACAACTGGGCATCAACCAGTATGTCTCCGCGGCCAACTCAAACCCTCCCCCGTTTTTCAAAAGGTTGATGCTGAAACTCGTCGGCGTACGCATGTTCCGGAAGATGATCCGGGAGGCGAGCAGCTGACCCGGATTTCTCACCGAATACGGCGCGATGACGAGAAAGTTACCGGCCATGTCTGAAATCACCTGTCACCAGTTTGCCCAGGCAGTTACGGGGAAGCATAACTATTTATCATCACTTGTAAACAATAATTATAATTGGAAGACTCTATATCCTGCTAAAATAGCAATCAGTTAACCGGGGGCTTAAGCAGAAGAAGCCACAAGAGTCTCATGACACTTACCATTGACCAACTCCCCAGCATTGATATCACCGCAGCCTTTACCTCCAGTGACGATTTTGATGCTATTGTCATGTCGGCCCATGAACAGGGTCCCTTCGCCCGCAGCGCTCGCGGATTGGAAGTGCTGGGACATAAAGAATGTGTCGGCTTATTAAGGGACCAGCGCTTACATTCAGATCATATGGGCCTGGTAGAGGCCATGGGCTTTCCTGAAGGACCGGCAAAGGAATTTAAAAAATGCATGTTATTAAGCCACGGCCGGGATGCCTACCGCACGCGTATCCGCCAAGCGCTGATACGAGCAATCGGCGCCTCGGTCATAGAAGAACAACGTCCCATGATCCGGCAACTTGTCAAGGATCTCCTGCAGAAAATAGATCCGGAGAAAGAATCCGATCTGCTGCACGATTTTGCTTTTTCGTTACCGGCCAGCCTGTTTTGTCTTTGGTTTGGCGCACCGCTGAGTGATGCTCCCTGGATCGCCGACCTGTCTGATCGGATTCTGAAGATATTCAGCAATAATCCTGAATATACCCCCGGTATTATCGCCGCCTACGATGAATTATTTCCCTACGTCCAGAACCTCATAGACAATGCAATGGAAGCACCGAAGGAAAATCTCCTTGCCAATTTCATTGCCCAGCATCAGGCCGGTTATTTCACTGAACAGGAGTTGTTCCACATTGTCTCCATGTTTAATGAGGCCAGTACCGACAACACCGCCCATGGTATCGCCACGGTCATCGGCCGGCTTGCGAGTGATCGGCAACGTTGGCAGCAGGTCATTGATCATCCTGAACTTATTCCTGCTGCTGTCGACGAAAGTATCCGTTTGTCTGCCCGTATCAATACACTGATCCGCTATGCTTCAGAAGACCTGGAATATGGTGGAGTCCTAATCCCTGAGGGCACACGGGTCCATCACCTGATACCCGCGGCTCACCGGGACCCGAGGGTTTATGACGATCCATTACGTTACGATCCGACCCGGAAAGTTGTCCACCATCTGCTGGACTTTGGTGGCGGCATATACTCCTGTCTCGGTCAGTATGTAGCATTAATTGAGATCCAGGAAGCCGTTGCAGAACTGGTAAGCAGCTACTCCAATGCCCGGTTAAAAAGCTTTAAGATAAACACCAATATGTTTGTCAGCGAAGTAAGCGAACTCAGAGTCGAGTTAAATGGGAGCGGGGCATAAGACGACAATATGGTTGGTATCAAGCGGTATTAAGAGGCCCAGAGGGAAACCCCTTCAGAATAAACTACATGCCATAATAGGGAGAGTCCGGATTACCGGCACCTATCCTGAGGAACGCTGAGCGTCCGGGTATTTACCAAGTATCAGGAACAATATGATCGACAGGACCAATAACCCGATCGAGCCGTTCAGTACCATACCGTAGCCATTCCAGACCGCCGCGCCTGCGCCGAACAGAGGTGGCGCAATACCGGCGCCAATCGTAAAAAAAGCGAAAATGCCGCCGAATACTGCCGGGTAATGTGCAGGGCCAAAGTAACGACCGGTAAGGTAGGCAAGCATGTCCAATTCGGCGCCTGCGGCAAGCCCTATGGCGATACCGATTACTATTCCGGTCCCCATGGACGGGGCGCCATATTTCATCAGCAACATCGCGATAATGGGCATCACAATAAACACCGATGCGACGGCCGGCGCCCAGAATTTGTCAACTAATACGCCGACCAGCAGTCGACCAACAATTACTGTCAATCCCATTATCGCCGCAATACTTGCAATATCCGCGCGTGCCAATCCGCGAGCTACCATGATTCTCTCGAAATTCGAAAGCAAACCGACAATGACGAAAACAGTGATGAACAAAACACTCCCGAGCACCCAAAAACGGTAGCCGCGCAGCGCTTCCGCCCGCGTCATTCCCCAGCTTATATCCGGCGCCGCCGAATTTGCTTCGCCGGATCCCGCTTCCGGGTTTTCATTGAACAACAAAACAACTATCGGCAGGGACAACACTAACGCGCCGATACCGATACCCTGATATGCCGTACGCCAGCCATAGTTGGAAATCAGGAATTCAGCGATCGGCGGTAACAGGAATGCGCCAAATCCGGTGCCCGCCATTGTAATTCCGATTGCCTTGCCTAGATTCTTCTCAAACCAGCCATTGAGCACTGCCGTCCAGATGATCGGTAGCGAACCCGCCCCGAGAACTGCGAGAGCAGCGAATGTCAGGTACCACAGCATCAGCGACCCATTGTTCAGCGACATTAATACGTACGCCAGCGCGTGCCCAACAAGTCCGAGAATACCCAGGCGCTTGATGCCGTATTTCGATGCGAGTGAACCAATGAGTGGTGCAGTAATAAGTCCCAAACAGGCCGTGATCGTGAACGCAAAGAAAAACTCCGGCGCCGACCAGCCAAGGTCGGTTGTAACGGGACCAACGAAGAATCCTTGTGAGTAATTGGTTATTGTGAGCAAGCCGCACATCATGCCTACTGTTGCGGCCAGCAACGGTCCCCAGCCTTTCCTGAATTCGTTCATGCTATTTCCCCAATGTCGTGTAATATTTCAAAAAAACTGCGCTTGTGGCGCCTGATAACCGGTAAATGGATGCCGAGTTCCGGACAAGATAGCTCAAAAGTCAGGCCGTAACTGGTTTGCTATACATGCTGAAGCCGCCGGAAAGGCTGCGGCGGCTTCGACAGATAATTTAAGGAATCCCTGAACAAGTCTATCCTGGACTTGCCAGAGCACGGAAACTCTGACTTAATCAGAGTTTCCTTAAAAAACTTTAATTGTATCGGTAATTGAAGGCAAGACCGATCGTCCGTGGCCGCAAGGTGAAAAAGTACTGGTGCACGCCTCCGGCTGCTGCTGCGGTATTTCCGGCAGATAAATTTTGTTCATTCCCTATATTGCGCACAAACAGTGATGCGGTCCAGTTGTCATTGGATTCCAATGCTATTGACGCATTAAACACTGCATAGGAGTCAATTTCGAAGAAATCCCGGCCAAAATTTATATTCCGACTGAATGTCGATTGTGTGTCGCTGGCGTATTTTCCATCCACGTGGTAGGCAAGCGACCAGTTATTCATTTTAAGTGGTTGCAGATAATCAAGAGAGAATGCAAAGGTATGGTCAGGCACACTCGGCAATGGATCGCCATCTGAAACTGTAATAAGGGGGAGTACCGTGAAGGGCGGTATAACAAAGGACCCCGTGGTTCCGGCGACATAGTCTGATATGACAAAATCCTTTGTAATCTCCGCATCGACGTATGAATATCCAATATTGTATGTCAGACCTTCACCCAGGTTTCCGTTCAGTTCCAGCTCAATACCTTTTGTTTCGGCTTCATCTCCATTCAGCACAACCTTAAATCCATTGATTACCAAGGATTCAAACTGAAAATCATCCCATTCAACAAGATAGGCCGCTATCGAATAGTTTATATTCTCCGAGAGAGACCCTTTCAAACCTACTTCCCAATTGGTTGTGGTATCCGGTTGAAACTGGAGCAATGCCGGCAAAGAGGCCTGGCGACCACCCTGTGGAAGCGCATTGGCGCCGCCATGGCGGAACCCTTCGGCCCAGGTAAAATAAGCCATCATATCGTCGTTGATATCATATGAGGTGTTGACCTTGAAAATCTGATCTTCAAAATCCCGCTTTGCATCGGTAATGGTCGTACCGCCTTCGAAAAACCTGGGCTGCTCCGGGCTCGAACAAAACAGCCCGCAAAACGGTATTAATGTTTCAAAGTCGTGGGTAAATTCCTGCCAGAATGCCCGTATACCGCCAGTAACCTGCCATTGATCGTTTATGTGCATGGTCAACTCACCAAAGACGGCAATATCTTCAAATTCAAAAAGCCTGTCTTCCGTAAAGGTGACGTCAGGTAAATTAGCGTTGTTTCTGCCACGGGGAAATCCGAGGTTTGCGACATTGACAGTGGTATCAAATTCACTTAAACCCGGTTGCCTGGTAGTAGTCAGGCCGACCGATTCCCTGTCTTCATAATAAGCGCCAATAACATAGTCAACCCTGTTTTCTCCATTTGACGTGAGTCGAATTTCTTGTGTAAATCGCTCGGTTTCATCAAAGGAAGAGGTGACACCGGCAGCCCGTGGATAAAATGAATTAAATGTTGCGACGCTTGACCCCCCCGGTGCTCTGGTAGGCAAATCAAAGCCGGTAAAATCAGGAGTATTGAAATAGCTGACTTCCGAATAGGAAGTCGAAGAAGTAACCGAAGCAATACCAAGATCGATATTCACTTCAGCATTGAATACATCAGCCTTGCTTTCGCCGGCTGATTTGAGGAACATGGTGTGCTCATAATCACCTGCATCAGGAATCGTTACGCCACTGTTCGCGTAGAGCGTATTCCCACCTGCTCCGAGACAAGGCTGATTTGGGGTAAAAAAATCCCTGGAGAATGCGACGCCTCCATTACAGGCATTTGCGTTGGAAAAGAATGACCCGGGGAAATTGGCGAGACTGGCGTCAACCAGCCCCCCATCAAAGCCGGGGTTAACTCCGGAAAAATCATCTACTTCACTCTTCTGGTTGAGGTAAGTCAACTGGACATCGACCGTATCTGACGGCGCCCAGCGCAGGTTGGCGCGAATCATATGTGATTGAGTATCATTGGTATCCTCTTCCGGAGCCAGCACATATCCGCTCGCAAGGTCTCCTGCCACACTTGGGACAGGCTCGCCGCTGCTGTCACGTTCTACAAGACCGATTCCATCTATAAAGCCACCCAGGTCATCCCAGCTCGCGACAAGCCTCAAGGCCAGGGTATCTTCCACCAGGGGAACGTTGACCGCGATATCGCCACCATAACCAACCTCATCAGATTCCCACATGGAATCAAGATGCACATTGGCATCCATTGAAAACCCGTCAAAGTCGGCCGCTTTCGGTATGAAACGGATTGTCCCGCCAAGCGATCCCGAACCGTATAAAGTTCCCTGTGGGCCACGCAATACTTCCACCCGTTCGATATCCTTCATAACGATGGGAAAAAATAATGGTGTCTCGCCGAAATACATTGAAACCGCACCGGAACTGACATCGGTGCCAAAGATGAGCCTGGAATCATTGGCATTAATGCCACGGAGAATAAAAGAATTTCGGCTTGAACGCAGCGATGCGCCTTGGTCCTTGAAGTTGAGCCCTGGTACGAGACGGGAGACGTCACCTATATCGAAAGCCCGGGCGGATTTAAGATACTCATCCGAATACGCTGAAATATTATAGGGGATATCCTGGATACTCTGCTCCCGGCGTTGTGCCGTGACCACTACTTCTTCAAGCGGTGATTGCGCCGAAGCCGGAGATGAAAAAATACTGACCGTACATGCAAGCATCAGAGCCGTCGCAAAAGACTTTATTTGCCCGTTCTGAGAGGAGTCTATATTCTTTGCACCGCATTCCAGTTTCTTTTCCACGATCTTTCTCCCAGTTGGAAATCAATAATTTTGACAGTATAAAAAGCTATATTGGATATAGTTTATTTAAGTCCTGGACACCAATAGCTTTTGCTTTGATTGTCATGGGAAATAGTTGCGTAACTATCATCAGATGTTAAGTTCCTGACTTTAAAAGGTAAAAAGCGGCTCGAAGGTTAACGATATCAATACGCTCCGCAACAACAAAATGTAATGCTCTTTCAAATCGAACTCCGCCGCGCTACGAGAGAAATATATTATTATCCCGGGTATTCTTCAGAGTGCCGGTAGTAACAAATTGGAGAACTCATGAACACCATATGCGTATTCGGTCTGGGCGAAGCCGGCTCAATCATTAGTTCAGAGCTGCTGTCGGCCGGTATTTCCGTTCAAGCCTACGATCCCGCACCCGTGATTACGCCGGCTGGTGTGAGCCGTTTCGAAGTTCCAGGAGAGGCGGTAGCCGGTGTGGATGCGGTACTTGCATTGACGGCTGCCTCGGATGCCGCTACGGCATTGGCACAATCCTTCGAGCAGATACCCCAAAATGCACTCTATGCCGATTTTTCTACTGGATCCGCGGGCTTGAAACGCAAGCTGGCGGAGAAATCAGCCGGGCGCGGTATTGCTTTTGCCGACATTGCCCTGATGGAGATCGTGCCGGGCAGGGGCATACGTACCCGGGCACTGGCAGCGGGCACGGGGGCTGATCGGTTTGTGAAGTCTTTTTTGCCTCTGGGTATGCCGGTAGAATCTCTGGGAACCAGAGCGGGTGAAGCAGCCACTCACAAGTTGTTACGCAGTGTTTTTACAAAAGGACTTGCCGCCGTGATTATTGAGGCCTTGCGTGGTGCAGAAGAAGCGGGTTTGTCCGAGTGGTTGTGGCAAAACATCAGTACAGAAATTACACAGGCTGATGAACGCTTGCTGGGCCGCCTGGTTATGGGGTCCGAGGTACACGCTGAGCGTCGCTTGCATGAAATGGAGGCATCTGCCGTGTTATTGCGAGAACTGGGCATTGAGCCATTGATGACTGATTCCACAGTGAAAAATCTTAAAAAACTCATGTCCGAAGGCTTGCCGGCTATTCCCATGATTCAAAACGCCGGAACTACCGCCGGCAGCGAGGCCGGTAAATGATGGATCCAGATTGGTTGCCATTTCACCCGGCGCCCAGTTCGCCTGAATTTATGGTGCCTGATGGAGCTGTGGATGCACACTGCCACGTATTTGGCCCCGTGGCAGAGTTTCCTTTTGCACCTGAGAGAAAATACACCCCCTGCGATGCGGGCAAAGGCAAACTATGGCAATTGCGTGATCACCTGGGTTTCTCACGCAATGTGATAGTTCAGGCCACTTGTCATGGCGACGACAATCGTGCACTGGCGGATGCCTTGCGGTCATCCCACGGCAAGGCTCGAGGTATTGCCACGGTGCGAGCGACTGTTACTGGTGACGAATTGGCACAATTGCATGTAGCCGGCGTACGCGGTGTCCGCTTCAATTTTGTGAAGCGCCTGGTGGATAGTTTGCCCATTGGCGAACTGGCCGGTATTGCAGAGCGAATCGTCCCTTTGGGTTGGCACATCGTCATCTATTTTGAGGCAGCAGACCTGGCTGATTATTACGATTTCTTCACATCCCTGCCTACCACGGTGGTGGTAGATCATATGGGTCGCCCCGATGTCAGCCAACCGGTCGACGGCTCAGGGTTTAATCTCTTTATCAAACTGCTGGCTGAGAATGAGAATTTCTGGTCGAAGGTCAGTTGTCCGGAGCGAATTTCAGAAGTTGGTCCGCCAGGATATGAAGATGTCATCCCCTTCGCCCGGCGAGTGATCGACACTTTCCCGGACCGCGTGTTATGGGGAAGCGACTGGCCTCACCCCAATATGAAGTCTCACATGCCGGACGATGGTAAATTGGTAGACTTCATACCCCGTATTGCCCCCACGGAAGAACTACAATATAAATTGCTGGTAGATAACCCCATGCGCCTCTATTGGCCGGAAGAAATCAGCTGATGTAGTGTGCCCGGCAGGTGAAGGCGCTGACGGCAAGAAACTTATCGCCTGTTACGCTGTGCCCTGGTGGTGAATTTCCTCTGAGACTTCCCGGAGGTATCCCAGGAACAATTCAGCCGCAGGCGAAGGTTGGGTATGGGCTCGCAGTGTCAGACCGATGGGGCGATAAGTGTCCTCCAGTATGACCGGCAAAACGTCCAGTAGGCCGAACTGCATGTCATAATAAATCTGGTGTTCCGATAACAGGGCTACCCGGTCACTGTCCATCAGGAGACCTCTTACCATGGATAGAGAGCTGGTCTCCACCGCATGCTCCGGCACGAGCATTCCGTGACGCAACAGCGTCTCATCGAACAATTGCCGACTGGGGCTTCCTCTTGCGGGTAACACCCATTGCGCGTCCTGCATGTCCTTAAAGTTGATTTTTGACCTGCCGGCAAGCGGGTGGTCTTTGCGTGCAATCACAGAAAGTCGATCCTCAAAGAGTTTTTCGGTAACGATATCAGCACGGTTTTCTACGTTGCGAATGGCTCCCACAATGAAGTCGATATCACCACTTCGTAAGGACGACTCCAGTATATCGTACGGACCTTCCCGGGTGACCACATCAATCTGAGGATATTTTTCCAGCAATCTGTTGATGGCTACAGGTGTCAGATAGGTGCGAGTATAAGGCAGTGTTCCGATCACAACACGTCCCTGAGTCACTCCATCCAGGTTGGCAATATCGTCAATGGCTTGATGGATTTGTGAAAATGCCAGTTTGGTGTGTCGAACCAGAATCGTGGCCAGACCGGTTGGTGTTACCCCATGGGGTTCAGTCTGGAAAAGAGGTAATTCCAGCAACTCCTCCAGATATCGCATGGAGTTATATACTGCTGTTTTGCTTATCCCCAGTGTCTGCGCAGCGGCAGTGACGTTACGCTTCTCATAAAGCGCCACAAAGGCTGCCAACCGCTTGTAACTGATATCCAATGAGAAAACCGGTATTGAATGGTAGTGTCGCCCACCGGGTTTGAATTCCTGATATGATTTCCCGGCCTTGTCAAATTCATCTACCACCAGCCTTACCCTGCAAGCCAGAGCATCGCCATATACAGTGGGCATCATGCCCGTTGCAGCCCGGTCAAACAGCCGTGCACCCAGGGTTGATTCCAGTTCACAGATTGCTTTAGTGATGGTGGTCTGGGAACGATTCAGTTTGTTGGCAGCGCGAGTAACATTTTTGTATTCTGCTACGTACAGGGCGGATTTGAGATGGCGGAGACTGACTCCCGGAATGCGGAAATTATCGTTACTCACTCTGTTCCAACATGACGTTTTTTCAGTAAGATAGCAGTTTTTTTACAATTATTCAGGATAGGAAACAAGCATGTTGCTTTGGGGATAGACTTAAGTCCGTCCCCGGATAGACTAGGGGCATGGTGAGGATGACCGGATTACTTTTTCGCATGGTTGGGTAATTAATTCCCATTGGTTGGTTGAACGGAATATAAATACACTGTTATTACACAAATCAAAAGCGCGAACGTGAAACAGTTAGCGATACCGTATATGCAAATGCGCGGTGGGAGTTCGAAAGGATTGTATTTCCTTTCTGAAGATTTACCTGTGGACCCGGCACAGCGCAACGAACTGCTGCTTGATGCTATGGGTCGAGGTGAGCGACAGATAGACGGCCTGGGCGGCGCCGATCCCCTGACCAGCAAGGTGGCAATTGTAAGCCGTTCTTCTCGCTCAGACGCAGATATCGACTTCTTGTTTGTACAGGTCGTGGTAGGTCAGGACAAGGTCGATACTACACCAAATTGCGGAAACATCCTGGCGGGCGTTGGGCCCTTTGCCCTAGAGGCCGGCCTGGTGCCGGCAGATGAAGAGACAACCCGACTTACAGTACATCTGGTCAACAGCGGAAGATTGAGTGAGTTGGAACTGTCTACGCCCGGCGGTAAAACGGAGTACGAGGGCGAAGTTCAAATTGATGGTGTGCCAGGTAGTGCGGCTCCGGTGCTTTGCTCCTATAAGGATTTGGCCGGCTCAATCTGTGGGGATCTCCTGCCCACCGGCCAGGTACTGGACATTGTTGACGATGTGGAAATGACCTGTGTTGACAATGGTATGCCTGTAGTGGTTTTGCGGGCAAATGATTTCGGCATCAGCGGCTATGAATCACCGCTTGAACTGAACGCAAATGAAAATTTAAAGGCAAGATTGGAGTCCATTCGACTTCAAATCGGCCCCGATATGAACCTGGATGACGTGAAAAACAAGACCATTCCGAAGATGTGCCTTGTATCGCCGGCAGTAAATGGAGGACTAGTCAATACGCGGACGTTTATTCCTCATAAATGTCATACTGCTGTCGGGGTATTGGGGGCGGTGTCGGCAGCTACCGCTTGCATATTACCTGGATCGGTCGTAGAGGATTTGGTCGAATGTCCAGGAGGCAAAGTCAAAACCATATCAGTGGAGCACCCCATCGGAGAGATTTCCGTAACTCTGCAAGTGGATGAAGCCGGAGAATTTCCGGTGATTGAAAAAGTAGGCTTGCTCCGCACTGCACGCCTGCTGAGCAAAGGTGTGGTGTATGTTCCCGCTAAAGAGGGAAACTGAGGTGATGAGAACGGTAGCAGTTCGAAACATTGAGCGAGCAGATGCCGCGGTCGTGGAGGCACTGGGAACTCTGGGCGTCGCCACAATTCATGAAGCGCTGGGACGGTCGGGGTTGTTAAACCCCTATATGCGACCGATATACCGGCACGCCCGGGTCGCAGGCAGTGCCATTACCGTTTTGGCCCAGCCTGGTGACAACTGGATGTTACATGTGGCTATCGAACTTTGCCAGCCTGGAGACGTCCTCGTGGTAGCTTGCACCACGGACAATACTGACGGAATGTTTGGTGATTTATTGGCCACTTCGGCCCGGGCTCGAGGTGTAAAAGGCATTGTGATAGATGCCGGCGTACGCGATGTGGCAATACTGGAGGATATGAGTTTCCCCGTTTGGTCCAAAGCGGTATCTGCTCAGGGTACGGTTAAAAACACGCCTGGTTCGGTAAACGTACCCATTGTCTGTGCCGGCCAGGCGGTCAATCCTGGCGATGTAGTGGTTGCGGACGATGACGGTGTGGTAGTGATACCGAGACCCCGGGCCGAATCTGCAATGGCTGCTGCACGGTCCCGGGAACAAAATGAGGTGGGCAAACGTGAAAAACTGGCAAACGGTATTTTAGGTCTGGATATGTATGACATGCGCCCGCGCCTGGAAAAAGCAGGGTTGATTTACCTGGATTCACTGGAAGATTTAAATGACTGATCATGATTATTGATTGCCACGGGCACTACACCACGGCACCGGATGCGCTGGGCGAATACCGTGAACAACAAAAAGCGGAACTGGCCGAAGATCCACACTATCAACATGAAAAAGGTATCATTGATATCAGCGATGACCAGTTGCGTGAAAGCATTGAAGGTGCACAGTTAAAACTGCAACGGAAACGCGGTATCGATCTCACCATATTTTCACCGCGCGCCAGCTGGATGGGGCATCATATCGGTAATGAGAGCACCAGTAAATTCTGGTCTGAGCACTGTAATGAGTTAATCTATCGCATCACGCAGTTATACCCTGATAACTTCGCTGGAGGTTGCCAGTTGCCCCAGACACCAGGAGCGGGATTACGTAATGCACTTCTGGAACTTGAGCGTTGTGTACTTGAGTTCGGCTTTGTCGGGTTTAATCTGAATCCGGATCCATCGGGCGGCCACTGGGACTCCCCTCCCCTGGGAGATCGCTATTGGTATCCAATATACGAAAAAATGTGCGAACTGGATGTTCCCGCCATGATCCATGTGAGTGAGGCTTGTAATCGTGCCTTTCAAACCACCGGTTCCTATTACCTGAGCGCCGACACTACTGCCTTTATGCAGTTGATGACATCGACTGTGTGCCAGGATTTTCCGGACATCAGGTTCATCATCCCCCATGGTGGCGGTGCAGTACCCTATCACTGGGGGCGTTTCCGTGGCCTGGCTGACATGATGAAGCTGCCACAGCTCGATGAATTATTGTTGGACAATGTCTACTTTGACACCTGTGTTTATCATCAGCCCGGGATTGATTTGTTAGTTAATGTGATTCCCTCCAAGAATATTTTGTTTGCATCAGAAATGATAGGCGCAGTACGTGGCATAGACCCCGAAACCGGCCATTATTTCGACGATACCAAACGTTACATCGATAATAAAATTACACTGGGCAAAGACGAAAAAAAGGCCATCTTTGAGGGCAATGCCCGCAGAGTATTTACCCGGTTAAACAAATAAAATTCGGACACGACATATGCATCTTCCACATAAGAAAACTCAACAGGTTTACAAATGACTTTTCCCATGCCTTTGAAAATAAAATTCATTAGTATCAATATTAAGGTACTTTTATGTTAGCTTGAGTCTACAACCCGCTTTTAAGGAAAACGCAGTATCAGGGTTTGTCAATTCAGGAGACAATACAATGCATGTACCAGTCGTGATAGTGGGTGCGGGCCCGGCAGGTTCGCTCCTGGCCTGGATTTTACGTCAGCGCGGGATCGAAAGTATCGTCCTGGAAAGGAAAAGCCGTGAATATGTCGAAAGTCGCATCCGTGCCGGTGTCATGGAGCAAAACGCTGTAGACCTGATGATCAAAGCAGGTGTCGGCGAACGCCTGAAAAAGGAATGCATGTATCATCCAGGTGTGGTCATCGGCCTTCATAATGAGCATCACTTTCTCGATTTTGATAAGCTGATAGGCGTTGGCGTCACCATATACGGTCAGTCAGAGCTTACCAAGGATCTATTGGGCGCGCTTGCAGCGGAAGATCACAAGGTTTTCTATGAGGCACCCGCCACGGCAATCGAAGGCATTGAGAGCGATTCCCCGACGGTGAAGTACACTCACGAGGGCGTGGATAAGGAAATAAGCTGCGATTTCGTTATCGGGGCCGATGGTTTTCATGGTCCCTCACGTCTGTCGATCCCATCCAGCGTCCTCAAGACTTACGAGAATGTTTATCCTTACGGCTGGCTCGGTGTGATGGTCAAAGCGCCTCCGTCGAAAGATGTAGCGATGTTTTCGCATCATGAACGCGGTTTTGCACTGTTGAGCATGCGTTCACCGAAAATATCGCGGCTCTATCTCCAGTGCGCGCCGGATGAAGATCCCAACGAATGGCCCGATGAGCGGATCTGGGAAGAACTCGATACGCGCCTGGGTGCACCCGGTTGGGAGCTAGTGCGAGGTGAGATCTTCCAGAAAGATGTGACCCCACTGCGGAGCTTTTTCTCCCAACCCATGTCCTATGGCCGTTTGTTTCTGTGTGGTGATGCCTCGCACATCGTCCCGCCGACCGGCGCCAAGGGTCTGAACGCGGCATTTGCCGATGTGAGTGTTCTGTCCGCCGGATTAATCGAATACTTTACAAAAGACGACGGTACGATTTTAGATCGTTATGCTGACGTCGCCCTAGCGCGAAACCTTCAGTGTCAGCGTTTTTCCTCGGGTAACACGGCCAAGTATCATATCCACCCCGACAGCAACCCCTTCGAACGCCGTATGCAAGTGGCGGAATTGGAATATCTGGTTTCTGACGAGACAACCCAGATATCCTATGCCAGGCAACATACAGGACTTCCGTTCGATTACTGGCCGGAACTCTGAATGCAAACCCCTTCCCAGACATTGATCACCTGTACCGATATGCGAATCTCGCACAGTCTGACGGGGTCCGCGTCCCTTCAACTTTTCACGAATCAGGTAGAGAATAATGAGTAGAGAAACCGGTCACAGTGATCATATTCCAGGCACATGTGTGTTCACCGGGCAAAGGTCGCAGAAGGGGTTGAAGCTGAATAGTTTTGCCTTTTCTCTTCACAAAGCCGAAAACCGGGAGGCTTATCGTAAGGATTCGGAAGCCTACATGAACAGCTATGGTCTTTCAGCCTGGGAGAAACAAAAGGTTAAAGAGAAGGACTGGAAGGCACTGATTGAAGAAGGCGGTGGCAACATCTATATGCTGTTGAAAGTCGGCGCTATGACCGGTGATGGTCTCGTCCCCATCGGTGCGCAGCAGCGTGGCGAATCGGTGGAAGAATTCATGAAAACCCGCAACGTGCCATTGCGGCAAAATATGTAGCAGCAAAACAATTAGTGGAGCAAAAAAATGGGTAGACTAGTTGCCGGTATCGGTTCATCTCACGTTCCTTCGATTGGCGCGGCTTTCGATCAAAACCAGCAGGAGGTTCCGGAATGGAAGCCCCTGTTTGATGGTTATAAGCCTGCCAAAGCCTGGTTGAAGGAGGTCGGCATAACTCATGCCGTCGTTCTGTATAACGATCATGGCACCGATTTTTTTTTCGATAAGTACCCGACGTTCGCACTGGGTATTGCTGACGAATACCCTATCGGTGATGAAGGCTGGGGAGCACGTCCGCTGCCAGCGGTAAAGGGTGATGCTGTATTTTCCTGGCACCTGGCTAACTCTCTGGTGATAGAGAGTGAATTCGATCTTACCATTTGCCAGGACATGGTGATGGACCATGGTATCCTGGTACCATTGCCGTTATTGTTTGATCATGAGCCTGACTGGAGTGTCAAGACTGTGCCTTTACAGGTCAATGTGCTGCAGCATCCGTTACCGACGCCGCACCGGTTATGGAAACTTGGGCAGGCATTGCGAACAGCCGTAGAGTCCTATCCCGATGATGTGCGTGTTGTTGTTGTGGGCACTGGTGGACTTTCTCACCAGTTGCATGGCGCTCGTTTCGGCCATATGAACTCGGACTGGGACAAGGAATTTCTTGACCGGATCGAAGATGATCCGGAGAGCCTCGTCGATATCTCTCATGATGAATGGATGGAACGAGGCGGTGCGGAAGCGGTGGAGATGATGGTGTGGCTTGGGATGCGTGGCGCTTTAACCCCGAAGGTCAACAAGATCCACCGGAATTACTACCTGCCGATGTTATCAGGAATGGGATTGACCGTTCTGGAGGATACGCTGATAAACGATGCAACCTGAATCCCGAAAACAGAACCTCTGATAACCAGTGGGGAATTCCATGACCAGAGCGAAAGCAAATGGCCGGTTTATCAAAGAAGATACCTGGCGTCACTTTTGGCATCCTGTCTGTACTTTGGAGGAATTGTATTCAGCGGACCCCTCGGGTAATGGTCCACTTCAGGTGCAGTTGCTGGGGGAGGCCTTGGTTATAGCAAAACTGGACGGGGGTATTTCCGCACTCGCTGATCGATGTGCGCATCGTTCAACATCTTTGTCCAAGGGATTCATAGAAGATGGGAGAATACGTTGCCGCTATCATGGCTGGACCTATGACAGTAATGGAAAATGTGTCGACATTCCTGCGTGCCGAAATTTAAAAATACCAGGTCGCGCCAGGATTCAAAAATTTGATGCTGAAGTAAAATACGACCTCATATGGGTTCGTCTTGAAACCCATGCAGAGACAGAAATACCTCCCTGTCCCGGATTTGATGATGAGGCGTTCAAGGCAGTTATAGGCAAACCCTATACCTGGGCAACTTCCGCAGCCAGGCGGCTGGAGAATTTTGTAGATTTAGCTCATTTTCCTTACGTACATCCAAATACACTATTTGATCCAAACATGACAGATGTATCACCCCCATCAATCGAACGTAACAACGGTCAATTGATTTTTCATTTCAATCCTCAAACTGATGAGATGCCTATCCCGGATGTGTCTTTAATGGGAAAAACGAATTATCAGATCACTATGCCATTTACTGTTAATCTGGAATTTGAACTCATCAGTAAAGCCGGGAGAGGTAATCGAGCCATATTATGGATGAGTGCATCACCCCTTGATGCTGGTCATTGCCGTAGTTTCTGGTTTACCTGCCGCGATCACAATAAGGATGAACCCGATTATCCTCATCTTGCATTTCAGGAACGTGTACTGGAAGAAGATCTTGTTGTGATCGAAGCACAGAACCCGCCACAAATCCCATATGACATTAACGAAATATCCGTTCCAACAGACATGGTATCCATCCAGTACCGAAGGTGGCTGCGTGAAATCGAAGGAGCTGTTGATAACGATTGCTTATTGAAAAATCTTACTACCAATGAAAGATGTACTTAGGACGGCTCAAGTACAGGCAGGATGAGAAATCGGTCAATACCCGGGCCACCGCCGCACGTAATCCCAGGGAGCGGTCCGCTTGGCGTAACAACAGCACGCCACCATTGGAGGTGACATCAGCCCCTCGAAAATCAGCTTCCACCTGACGCCGTTTTACCGGCTCTCCCCGTATCCATTGTCAGGCGCGGCGTCGGCGTCGGGGTTTGTCTCTGCGCCCGCTTCCCGATTCCATATCGGCTACAGGTTCGCGATATCTTTTAATCCAACGGGCGCAATCCGGATCGTGCCCCATCATGACATCCGCCCCGAGTATTGCCTGCATCGCTTCGTCGTGCAGGGG
>JAAXHV010000066.1 GCA_012270695.1 Gammaproteobacteria bacterium
GTTATTCCACAGGTTCCATACCGATAAACTTTCTTGTCCTCATGCCAGGTGATAAAATCAGCCGTGATCGAATCCGGGACATGTGAGCAATGGCAGGACACAGCAAGTGGGCAAACATCCAGCACCGCAAGGGACGTCAGGATGCAAAACGGGGCAAGTTATTCAGTAAACTGATACGCGAAATCACGGTGTCGGCCAGACTCGGCGGCGCCGACCCGGACGGGAATCCCAGGCTGCGCGCAGCCATAGACAATGCCCTGTCGGGCAATATGCCCAAGGATACCATTGAGCGGGCGGTAAAACGTGGAGCCGGCGGCGGAGAGGGGGAAAGCCTGGAAGAAGTGCGTTACGAAGGTTATGGTCCTGGCGGCGTTGCCGTGATGGTTGACTGTATGACTGACAACCGCAACCGTACCGTAGCAGAAGTGCGTCATGCCTTTTCCAAGTGTGGCGGCAACCTGGGAACCGATGGTTCGGTCGCTTACCTGTTTTCCAAGGTGGGACTGCTTTCCTACCCGACGGGGGTCGACGAGGAGGCATTGCTGGAGGCCGCGCTGGAGGCCGGTGCGGACGACGTCGCCGACAATGATGACGGCTCCATTGATGTGTTGACTTCAGCGGATGACTTTCTTGATGTAAAGGGCAACCTGGTACAGACCGGTTACCCTCCCGATGCGGCGGAGATCACCATGCGCGCGGCAACCGGCAATACGCTGGACCTGCAAAGCGCACAGACCATGCTACGACTGCTCGACACCCTGGAAGACCTGAACGACGTACAGAAAGTGTATTCCAATGCGGAAATCCCCGATGAAATCCTGGCGCAACTCGATTAACCCGTGTTAATTCCGGAGAATCGATGAAATATGCGGGTTGAAGCGGATAGCAACGACAGGGGCCGTGTTGGAAAGGTTCGGATTCTCGGGATTGATCCGGGTTCTCAGCAAACGGGTTACGGCGTTATCGATATGGACGGCAACCATGCGCTGCATGTCACCCACGGCCAGATAACGGTCAGCGCCGAGCAGTTGTCCGATAAACTGTGCCAGATTTTTCGCGGTCTCAGCACGGTGATCAGCGAATTCCAGCCGGACGAGTGCGCTATCGAAAAAGTCTTCATGTACCGTAACGCCGATTCCGCATTGAAACTGGGACAATCCAGGGGAGCTGCCATCACCGCTTGCGCCGAACGCTGCCTGCCTGTTTTTGAATATACTGCAAACCAGGTAAAACAGGCCACCGTGGGTAAGGGCCATGCAGAAAAGTCACAAGTACAATACATGGTCAAGGTTTTGTTATGCCTGACCGGCACTCCCAAGGCTGACGCCGCTGATGCCCTGGCGGTTGCCCTCTGCCACGGCCATTCGCGGGAGGGCATATTGCGCCTGAAGGCTGTTTCAGCGACCCGGCAGGGACACGCGCTGTGATCGGTTTTTTACGCGGCAGGATAGTGATAAAACAGCCGCCGGAATTGACTTTGGACGTCAATGGCGTCGGTTACCAACTGGAGGCGTCCATGAACACGTTCTACCAATTGCCGGACGCAGACGAGGAAGTCGAACTCCTGACCCACCTGGTAGTGCGGGCAGATGCCCACGCCCTGTATGGTTTCGCTACCGAGGATGAACGTTACCTGTTCCGCGCCCTGATCCGGGTCAACGGAGTCGGCGCCAAAATGGCGCTGGCCATACTGTCGGGAATCAGCGCGATGGAGTTCAGGCATTGTATAGAAACCGGCGATGACACCCGCCTCATGCGCCTGCCGGGCGTCGGCAAAAAGACGGCGCAGCGCCTCATCGTTGAAATGCGCGATCGTCTGGATGCCAGGCAGACAGGAACCCGGGTGGACGGGCAGCGGGTTGAGCCCGGCTCAAGCACCGCTGATCCGGTCAGCGAAGCGATAGGCGCCCTGATTTCCCTCGGCTACAGACCCCAGGAGGCCAGCCGGCTTGTGCACGGCGTGGCTGCTGACGGTAGCGACAGCGAAACCTTGATTCGCGCCGCATTGAAAGCCGCGCTGGCGTAAGCTGACCGGAGTGTTGACATGAGCGAACCCAATCCGATTATCTCAGCACGCGGTTCCGCGGAGGATGCAGCAGCGGAAAATACCTTGAGACCGCGCCTGTTGAGTGAATACCGGGGCCAGCCTGTCGTACACGAACAGATGGAAATTTTTATCAGCGCCGCCAGGAAACGATTCGAGGCCCTGGATCATGTACTGATTTTCGGTCCGCCCGGTCTTGGAAAAACGACCCTGGCGCATATCATCGCCAATGAATTGGGGGTGAACCTGAGGCAAACTTCAGGTCCTGTGCTGGAACGCCCCGGCGATCTGGCTGCCCTGTTGACCAACCTGGAATCCAGGGACGTGCTGTTCATCGACGAGATACACCGCCTGAGCCCGGTAGTGGAAGAGATCCTTTACCCGGCAATGGAGGATTACCAGATCGACATCATGATCGGAGAAGGACCCGCGGCGCGCGCCATCAAACTGGATGTGCCCCACTTCACCCTGGTCGGCGCCACGACCCGGGCAGGGTTGCTGACTTCGCCGCTGCGCGATCGGTTCGGCATCGTCCAGCGCCTGGAGTTTTATTCCACCGCGGACCTGGCCGATATCGTTATCCGTTCGGCGGGTATACTGAATGTCCCGATCGCTGCCGCCGGCGCCCGCGAGATCGCCGCGCGCGCCCGCGGCACCCCGCGTATCGCCAATCGGTTGCTGCGGCGCGTGCGTGATTACAGCGAGGTCAAGGCGGACGGCAGCATCAGTGAAGCAATCGCGTCCCGCGCCCTGGACATGCTTAACGTTGACGGCTCCGGGTTCGATATGATGGACCGTAAACTGCTGCTTGCCATCATCGAGAAATTTGACGGCGGTCCCGTGGGGATCGACAGTCTTGCCGCGGCGCTGGGGGAAGTCAAAGACACGCTGGAAGACGTCATCGAACCGTACCTGATACAGCAGGGGTTCATGATGCGCACCGCCCGCGGCCGCGTGGCGACAAAACAGGCCTGGACGCACTTCGGCCTCCCGCTGCCGCAAGGGCGGATGATTGAAAATGATTTATTTGATCAAATCGCGACGGACGGATAATCTTGCCGGAATAACATCTCCAGATGAAAGAATTCAAGTGGCTTGTGCGTGTGTATTATGAAGATACCGATGCCGGCGGCATCGTTTATCACACCAGTTACCTGAAATACATGGAGCGCGCGCGAACCGAATACCTGCGCGCCCTGGGCTACAGCCTGAAACAATTACGCACGGAGGAAGGCATCCTGTTCGTGGTCAACCGCATCAATATCAATTTCAAACGGCCTGCCGTGTTTGACGATGAACTGACGGTCACGGCAGCGCTCAGCAAAACCACCGGCGCGGGCCTGATCTTCCACCAGACCATTTGCCGAAATGACGAACAGTTGTGTGAGGCCGATATCGCCGTCGTCTGTCTCAG
>JAAXHV010000067.1 GCA_012270695.1 Gammaproteobacteria bacterium
GCGCGATCCTCATCCGGTTCGTTGCGTTGCCGAACAGGGTGGGCTGGAGGTAATTGCCTGGGCCCAGGTCGTTTACCCGTACCCCTCCCGCAACGATGGTCGCGTTCTCTTCCCCGGCGGCGTCCACATAGCTCATCACCTTTTCCAGGTGACTTGGATGGATCAGCGGTCCTATCTCCGTGGACGGGTCCAGTGGGTGTCCCACTTTGATGTTGTTAACCCGCTGCTCCAGGGCGGCCAGGAACCGGTCGGAGACCCCGCGTTGTATCAACAGGCGGCTGCTCGAGGTGCAGCGTTGCCCGTTCAGGCTGTAGATCATAAACACCACGGCATCCAGGGCGCGTTCAAAATCGGCGTCGTCGAAGACGATGACGGGGTTCTTGCCGCCCAGTTCCACGTGTATCCGTTTCAGGGTGGCCGACCCCTGGCGCATGATGCGGCTGCCGGTCACTGTTTCCCCCACAAAACCGATGGCCTTGATGGCCGGATGCTCGGTCAATGCTTTGCCGGCCACCTCGCCGAAACCGTTGACGGTGTTCCACGCGCCGCCCGGCAACCCGGCCTCCTTGCTTATCTCTGCCAGGATCATGGCCGACAAGGGGCTGAATTCCGCCGGCTTATGCACCACGGTGCAACCGGCTGCCAGCGCCGGCGCGATCTTCCAGGTAGATAACATGAACGGGGTGTTCCACGGCGTGATCACGCCCACCGGGCCGATCGGCGTACGTTTTGTATAGTTCAGGTGTTCATCCTGGTGCAGCGACAGACCGTTGCCAGCCTCCGGCGCCTTATCGGCAAAGAACCGGAAATTCTCGGCGCCGCGCGCCGCGGCTGCCCGCATAAAGCGGATCGGCTGGCCGCAGTCCATACTTTCCACCAGGGCGATCTCCTCGGCGCGCTGTTCGACCAGCTCGGCAAAGCGGTTAAGGATTTTCCTGCGCTCCTTTCCGGAGGTACGGGACCACGCGGGGAAGGCCTCCCCGGCTGCCCGGCAGGCATGGTCTATATCAGCGGCCGTACCTTCGGCGATAAGTCCAATCGGCGTATTATCCGTCGGCGTCAGGTTTTCAAAGGTATGGCCCGAAACGCCACGACAGGCTTCGCCGTTCACGTAATGCGCGGTGACGTTATCCTTGAAACGTTTTAAATAGCTCTCAGCCTTTTTGAGGTTCTCTTCAAATTGTCCAGTCATCAGTTCTTTCAGTTACACAGTATCACCAGCCCCTACCCTCTGGTCCCTGGTTGATTCCTAAATTCTTAATTCCTAATTCCTAATTCCTAATTGCTGAAAAACTCCTGCTCGCTGACCACATAATTGATCAAACGTCCCACTTGTTCAACTTCTATCACCACCTCATCGCCCGGCTGCACATCTGCAAGCCCTTTTGGCGTTCCCGTCGAGATCATGTCGCCCGGCTGCAGGGTCATGAATGCCGACAGGTATTCGATCAAAAAAGGGATCCCGAATATCATATCCCGGGTCGTCCCTTCCTGCCGCACCTGCCCGTTGACCCGGGTGCTGAGCCTCAGGTCATGGGGATCGCCGATGTCATCCCGGTCAATGACATACGGCCCAAGGGGTGACAGGGAATCCCGGCACTTGACCCGCAGGTTCGGCCGGTAATAATTCTCCAGGTAATCCCGCACCGCGTAATCGTTACACAAGGTATATCCTCCCACGTAATCCATGGCATCCTGTTGTTTCACCCTGCGGGCCGTTTTGCCGATCACGGCGACCAGTTCCGCCTCATAGTGCATATAGTCGACGTGGTCGGGCCGGTAGCTGCGTTGCCTGTGCCCGACAAAAGTATTCGGCGTTTTCAAAAAAACCAGGGGCTCCTGTGGCGCCTTAAACGCCAGTTCGGATGCATGGTCGGCGTAGTTCAACCCCAGGGCGAAAACGGTGCCGTGTTGCGGCGGCAGCCAGGTCACTTTGTCTTCCTGCCAGGTGATGCCGTCCGTATCGACGATGCTGTAATCAGCATTCACGATCACCTGTTGTATGCGGTTATTGATTTTTACCCGTGCGGTTTTCATGCTACCCGAATTTATTTAACCACAGAGGACACAGAGGGCACAGAGGATTCAAGGTCAATAAGGTATAGTTTGCCCATTGGCTTCCTGCCCTTACTCAACGCCATACAGAGATTATCCTTGCGTGACATTCGGCAGGAGACGACCCAAAAAAGGGCGACAGACAGGTGATTTTTTCTCTGTGTCCTCTGTGGTGAAAAATAAACATAGCTTATCCAAAGCCGTGTTAGTACCTTGTTAACCGTAAAATTCCGCTGCGGTTATAACAGAGTTTACCAGGGAGCCGATCTGTTCTATCTCAACTTTGACTTCATCCCCCGGTATTACTGCAATACGCTTGTCGGGAAAGCCACTCACCACAACCATGCCAGGCTTGAGAGTCATAAACTCGGTCAGCGCTTCAATAATAGCGGGAATGTTCAGTCTCAGGTCTGCGCTGGAGGCCGATTGTCTCAGTTCTCCGTTGACATACGTCCTTATAGCCAGATTATGTGGGTCGGTGATTTCCTCCCGCTCAACGATGTAGGGTCCCACCGGCCCGAACGCGTCATGGCATTTAGTGGTAACAGGCGGCCTGAAATAGCTGTCCTCGGCCAAGCTGAAATCATTGAAGATGGTATAGCCGCTGACATAGTCAAACCCCCGTTCCCGTTTGCTGCGTGAAGCCGTCCGGCCGATCACGAAAGCCAGGCCGGCTCCGGTATAGACATGGTCAACGGAGTCCGGACACGGCACATCACCCAGGTGCCCCGCCAGCGTATTCAGGGGTTTGATGAAGAATACGGGTTGGCGCGGCGGTTGTTTGTAAGGGGGCTGATGGAAGGCGTCAGCAAGCCGGGCGTAATGTCCGGCGTAATTCAACGCGACACAGATTACCGGCTGATCGGTGACGGGCCGTAACCCGGTTGTCTCCGGCTCCAGGATCCTGCCGTCCAGACGGATGCGAGCCTGCTCATCAACTGTGGCTTCACGCAGCGTTCCATCCGCGTTAACCCTGATTTTTTTCATCCCTAACGCTTTCTGCCAGTTGCTGCGCGCTGTTGGCGAGCAATAAGGTATCCGTACCGATGCCGATCATGTTGGCGCCGTTGTCCTGGTAATCCTGTATGTGGGCCGGATCCAGGGCAAGTATGCCCGCCGCCTTGCCTGCCGCGCGGGTGTTGTGCAGGACCTCCCGGATTACCTTGACCACGTCCGGGTGGCGGGCGTTGCCGATATGGCCCATAGATGCGGACAGGTCGGACGGCCCGACAAATACGCCGTCGATCCCTTCGACTTCCAGTATGCCTGGCAACGCCTGTACCGCACGCAGGGTCTCCACCTGCACGATCAGGCAGATCTGCTCGTTCGCCTTGTGCAGGTATCCCGGTATCCTGTTCCAGCGCGCCGCCCTCGCAAGCGCCGTGCCCAAACCCCGCACTCCGGCAGGCGGGTAGCGCACAGATCGCACCAATTCCCCTGCCTGTTCAGGCGATTCGACCATCGGCACCACCAGGGTCTGCACGCCCGTATCCAGGAGTTGCTTCAATACATTACGATCATCCGACACCGGGCGCACGACGGCCGGCACGTCGTATGCCGCGATCGTCCGTAAATGGCTTAGCACCGCAGGCAGGTCGAACGGGCCGTGCTCCGTGTCGATGACCAGCCAGTCGAAGCCGGCAACGGCGCAGATTTCCGCACAGGCGGCATCGGGCAAACCCAGCCACAGTCCGTATTGCGCACGGCCTGCGGCCAGGGCCTGTTTCAGGCGGTTAACGGGTAATTCCACTCATTTCTCCTGTATTGTCATTTCAGAATGTGTCGCCACAGAGGGCTCCGTCTCACGTCGCCCGCTAGCTGAAGCGGCAATCGATACTTCCCAGCTTGCCATAATCGGCCAGGAACACATCGCCCGAACGGGCCAGCACGGGCCGGGTGAACGAACCTGACAGCAACACCTGGCCGGGTTCCAGCGCGATACCGTGGGGCGCAAAGCGTCTTGCGATCCAGACTATGCCGTTGGCGGGATGGTCCAGCACGCCCGCGGCGAGGCCGGTCTCTTCCACCACACCGTT
>JAAXHV010000068.1:0-3295 GCA_012270695.1 Gammaproteobacteria bacterium
GCCAGTTCAACACCCATGTAAAAGGCATGGGGGGCATCCTCCTTCAGCAACTCCAGTGCCGGGAACAATTCAAAAGGCCCCTGCCCTGTAACCAGCCCGTCCCGGTTATAGACGTGAATGCCTTCCGGCGTTATCTCCACCCTGTAGCTGGGGTCCCTGATCTGTTCGGCCAACTCCCTGATCTCGCTGAGATCATAGGGAAACGGCTTGCGCGAGTGGGCTGTCAGCAAGCCACCGTCAATGCCCTTGGGCAGCCCTTCATCCTGTTTTGCCGTAAACATGATACGTCTGGCCCGGTCCAGTTCGCGCACGACGGAACAGGCGTGGGGGCTGACTTCCGTCGCCAGCACGTGGTTGATATCAAGCTCCGATATGATTCCACACAGCATGGCATTAATTCCGCTGGTATCCGCCTCGGTCAATTCGGTCAGGTTACCGGTTCCCATCATGATCTCGATATCGGGGTAGCGTTCTCTCAGGGCGTGGTAGCGGATGATGGAAGCGGTAAAGCCGAAGTGGACAGGATCCAGGATACTATCGGCAATGAACGGTTTATCCTGCGCCTTGAATTTTTCTATGAGCCGGTACAAGGAGGACATATCGGTATGTTGTTCCGGGATCAGAATGGGGATTGCCGCCGTTTCATCCGCAATCCAGGCGCTGCTTTCATGCAGGCTCAGCAGGTAATCGGCGCCCGCTTTTGCGCCGCGCAGCAACTCATCGTCTTCCAGGGAATCGATACTGACCTTGTAACCGGCGCCATGCAGGGATTGCACGGCCTCTTCCAGGTGCGGGAAAGGCGTATCCGGCAGGCAGCCGATGTCAATCACGTCGGCCCCGTCTCTTTTATATCTCGCGGCCCTGGCCAGGATAGCATCAATACTGATCTGCGGCGCCTCCACTATCTCAGCGAAAATGCCGACACTGTATTTATCCAGGCTGACCGGCGTCGACGCGCGTCCGAAAAATACGGGCAGGTCCTTAACGTCCACAGTGCCCCGTTGCACCGGCACGCCCAGAGACTCGCCCAGGGCGTCCAGGTCACCCTGGCACAGCCCCGGAACAATGATTCTGTCCACTCCGTCAAGCTCATGCAACCGGCGACCAATCATCTGTGCCGTCATCAGTGCGGCGACACTTACGCCGATTTCTCTTACCTCATAAGTAAACTCCACCGGCTGCATAGCCTCCAGGACACGCCGCAGGCGCTTTTCCGCAAGTTTGCCGGTCAGAAAGAGGATGTGCTCGGTCATGTTTGTGTGATGTATCCGCAGATTACGCAGATTAACGCAGATAATAAAAACATAAAAGCCGGAAAATCCTTTAACCACGGAGAACACAGGGTACACAGAATTATCCACCCTCAAAACCTCTGTGGTCTCTGTGCGCTCTGTGGTAGAAAAAATTCTCATTATTGGTTTATATGAACCAAGTCTGTTGCCTAGTGGTTTCATAAAATGACTGGGCCTGTTATAATCATTTCCTTATAAAACACATAACTTGTTGTTTTATTTATCTAATCTTATTAATGCCGGAAATACTGCAGAGTCTGGCATAATTTTCGCTCTATAATTTCGAAGATGACAAAGACGAGACGTAAATGGGTATTACAGAAACACAGCCCCCGTGGACCCGGCAGGAATTTGAACAACGCTTGCGCGACAAGGAGAAATATTATCATATCCATCACCCGTTTCACGTGTTGATGAATTCGGGAAAGTTGGATAAGCCGGCGATACAGGGCTGGGTAGCCAACCGGTTTTACTATCAGACCAGTATTCCGGTGAAGGATGCCGCCATTATGGCCAACTGCCGCGAGCGCGACGTCAGGCGCCAATGGGTGCAGCGTATTATTGACCACGACGGCCAGGACGGCGAAGACGGCGGCATCGAGGCATGGTTGCAACTGGGTGAAGCCGTAGGCCTGGACAGGAGTGAATTGCTGTCGGAGGAACGCGTATTGCCCGGCGTGCGCTTCGCCATTGACGCCTATTACAACTTTGCCCGCACGGCGACCTGGCAGGAAGCGGCCTGCTCATCGCTCACCGAGTTGTTTGCGCCCAAAATACACCAGAAGAGGTTGGACAACTGGCCGCAGCATTACACCTGGATTGACGCCAAAGGATACAACTACTTCCGCAAACGACTGAGCGAAGCAAGACGGGACGTCCAGCATGGGCTGGACGTCACCCTGGATTATTTCAGGACCCGGGCAGAGCAGGAGCGGGCCTTGAACATACTGCAACTGAAGCTGGACATACTCTGGACCATGCTGGATGCCATGTGGATGGCCTACATTGAAAACAGGCCCCCTTATTATTGTGTGGGAGATTGAGAATACCAGTTTCTTGCAGGAACGAATCCCGGATCAATGTAATGATTATCATCAAGACAGCAGTGATATTCGATGGCAACAAGTGAAGTGGGGAAATATGCGGGCTGATATTCCTGAAATCGCCCCCACCTTCCGCTTCCAGTGGGAGGAAGCCCAGGACTGTTACGTTATCCTGTACCCGGAGGGCATGGTAAAACTGAGCGGTAGCGCCGGTGAGATCATGAAACGTTGTGACGGTCGGAAAACTACCGATGAGATCATCGCAGAGCTTGAAACCGCATTTCCCGGGGCTGATCTTAAAGATGACGTCCGCAACTTTTTAGACAATGCAAAAAACAATGGCTGGATCAGATACAAATCTTAGCAAACCGCTATGGCTGTTGGCAGAACTCACCTACCGCTGTCCGTTGCAGTGCCCTTACTGCTCCAACCCGGTTGAGATCGCCAAATACAACAATGAGCTCACCACCGAAGACTGGATCAGGGTCTTGCAGCAGGCGCGCAAGATGGGGGCGACGCAACTGGGCTTCTCCGGCGGCGAACCCCTGGTACGGCGCGACCTGGAAGACCTGATCGGCGAAGCGCGGCGTCTCGGTTACTACACCAACCTGATCACCTCGGGGGTAGGCATGGATGCGGACCGGGTGGAGGCCTTCAAGAAAGCAGGCCTGGACCATATCCAGATCAGTTTCCAGGCCAGCAATGAAGAGTTGAACAATTATCTCGGCGGTACTAAAAGTTTCCGGCACAAACAGGAGATGGCCAGGGTGGTCAAGGAGTTTGAATACCCCATGGTCCTGAACATCGTACTGCACCGGAAAAACGTCGATCAGATACGGGATATCCTGGATATGACCGTGGATTTGAATGCCGACTACGTGGAACTGGCCAGCACCCAGTATTACGGCTGGTCACGGGTCAATATCGACCAGTTATTGCCCACCAGGGAACAGCTTGCCA
>JAAXHV010000068.1:3387-5102 GCA_012270695.1 Gammaproteobacteria bacterium
GACGGCAGCGCCCTTCCCTGCCACGCGGCCGCCCAGTTACCGGGGCTGGAATTTCCCAATGTGCGAGATCACGATATCGATCATATATGGAACGATTCCGAGGCCTTTAATAAATTCCGCGGCTTTGACTGGATGCAGGAACCTTGCAGGAGTTGCCCGGAAAAGGAAAAAGACTTCGGTGGCTGCCGCTGCCAGGCCTATATGCTGACCGGCGACGCCACCAACGCCGACCCGGTCTGCGACAAATCCCCCTACCACCGGCAGTTGCACGCGGACGTGGACCGTATTGGCAGCCTGTCCGGGACAAAAGAGTTCGAAAGCAAGCCGCTGGTATTTCGCAATATGAAGAACTCAAAGAAACTGATCAGGGAAACTGCTTCTGTGATTTAACATGTATTGAAATATATTAACATGGATGTACAGGATAAACAGGATAATACTGGAATGTATATGGAATTGACGCATAATATCATTAAGTGCGCATTTGATGTGATCAATGAACTCGGAAGCGGGTTTCTGGAATCGGTGTATGAAAAGGCCATGGTTATAGCGCTTGCTGAAACAGGAATTTTTGTTGAGGCCCAAAAACCTGTGACAGTACATTTCCGTGGAAAGGTTATCGGGAATTACTATGCTGATCTGCTAATCGAAAGAAAGGTACTCGTAGAACTTAAAGCCGTGAAGTCTCTTAACCCTGAGCATCATGCCCAGGTAATAAACTACCTCAACGCCACCTGTATCGAAGTGGGGCTTCTGATTAATTTCGGCAACCCGAAGCTGGAGTTCAAACGCTTCACCCGCAGAAAAACCTCATAAAAAAACTCATAATAATCCTGTTTATCCTGTACATCCATGTTAATTCCTCTGTCTTCTGGCCAGCGCCCAGGCTACGTCCAGGGCCTGGCGGTTTTCCTTGATATCATGCACGCGCAAAATATTGACTCCGGCAAATACGCCGATTGCCGTAGTGGCGCAGGTGGCCCCTACCAGTTCGCTGTAGCTGGATATCTCACAAATTGAGCCCATGAAGCGTTTTCTGCTTGCCCCCAGCAACACCTTGTAGCCGGATTCCGTAAAACTGTCCAGGTTCATAATGATATCCAGGTTGTCACGTTTGGATTTACCAAAGCCGATGCCCGGGTCAATCACCAGGTTATCCCCCATGACGCCCGCATGCTGTGCAAGCGCGGCGCGTTCCAGCAGAAAAGATTTGATCTCGGCCACCACGTCGGTGTAGCGCGGATTATCCTGCATGGTTCTGGGCGTTCCCTGCATGTGCATGATGATATACGGCACACCGGCTTCGGCGACCAGCCTGAACATGCCGGGATCGTCCCGCCCTGCCGAGATATCATTGACGATGGCTGCTCCCTGCTCCAGCGCGGCGCCGGCGACAACGGTCGAGGTCGTATCGATACTGATAGGAACCCTTGCAGGAAGTTCCTGATGCAGTTGCTTGATTACCGGAATAACGCGCCCCAGTTGGTCATTCACGGGCACGCGTTCGGCGCCGGGGCGGGTGGATTCGCCGCCTATGTCTATCATATCCGCTCCCAGCTCCACCATCTTATGTACGCGACTCACGGCGGCGCTTGCGTTATAATGCAAGCCGCCGTCGGAAAAGCTGTCGGGGGTCACGTTAAGTACTCCCATGAGCAACGGTTTTGTAGCTGATTCCGACAAGTTAATCACTTTAACCTTTTTGCCATTTCGTC
>JAAXHV010000069.1 GCA_012270695.1 Gammaproteobacteria bacterium
CGCATCCACACGCCGAAGGATCTCGCCAGCATCGTTCCCGGCCTGTTCATGAATGAAAGTTCCCTGAACCAGACAGACCCGGAGTTTACTCTGCGCGGCATCGGCACCAACAGTAATTCAAGTAATCAGAATCCGACACTTCCAATTTACGTTGGCGGTATTGCAGTCCCGTACAACGGTATGATCACTCATGCCCTGTTTGACGTGGACAGGATTGAGGTATTAAAAGGACCGCAGGGTACCCTGTACGGCCGCAATACAACGGCTGGAACAGTTAATTTTATCCCGCGCCGGCCGGGATCGGAATGGGGTGGTTATATCAACGCATCTTATGGTAACCGTAACATTACCAACGTCGAGGGTGGAGTCGATATTCCGGTCGGTGAATCATTCGCCCTGAGAGTCGCAGGTGTGGTCGCGCTCGAAGATGGATGGCAGACCATAGATACCCGGCATTTCTTTGCTGATCCCGGTCTTGGCAGCCATCGTCGCAACGGTGATATAGACCGCAATGCCTTTCGCATAAGTTCCCTCTGGCAGCCCACGTCTGATTTTGAGGTGCATACGGCAATCGATGCCGGTTGGGACGATTCCCAGGTAATGGCCATGAAACATTTCGGCAATACCATCCCCACGGACCCGAATACGTTCTGCAGTTTTGCCGCTACCGGAGTACGGGATGAAACCCAGTGTGCCTCCTTTGGCTATAACACTACGAATGCCGTACATATCCCTGTCCATATCAGCGGTTACGACCTCACCGTACAAAGCCCGACGGACCGTGGTGTTCTGACCGTAGTATCAGATCCCAACCCGGATCCCAGAACGACTATCAAGGAGTTCGGGATCAGCGGCGATATAGATGCTCAATCCATAGGCTTAGCCAATACGATTAACTGGAACCTCGAGCGTATGACTCTCACCTCAGTTACCGGCTACCGGATTTTTCAGAGAACAACCGGTATCGGTCAGCAGGGTGGGCCGTTCAGAACGATAGGCGGAATTTCCAAGCAGAACATCAACGTGGTCACCCAGGAACTCAGAATAGCTTCAGATGATTCATGGGGTGACTTCAATTGGGTCGTGGGCGGCTATTATTCGGAAGAGAGCGTGTACGACCTGCTGGTGCCCGATCTCAGCGAGCACCATCTCTTTTCTACCATCTTTCACCACAACACTGAACAGCAGACCGATTCCATCGCCGGCTTCGGCCAGGCCGAATGGGACATGAATGAGCAGATTCAGTTGGTTGCGGGCATCCGATACACCTCGGAGTCCAGGGACTTTCAACAACGCGGCCACTTGGTCGGGACTCCACTTCCGTTGGTTACCGCTTACGAAGGCACCATAGATGGTGACCAGGTGACATGGAAAGCGGGTGTCAATTACAGGCCAAACGGGGATTGGCTGGTCTATGCCAGTGTCGCCACCGGCTTTCGCGGACAGAGTTTTCCCGCTTCCATCAGTTTTGGCGACCCGGACCAGTTTCAGCCCTTTGAAGAAGAAAATATTATCGCGTATGAAGGGGGCTTCAAATCCCTGTTGCTCGACGGCAGACTGAAATTCAATGTAGCGGCATATTATTATGACTGGGAGGATTTCCAGGCCTCTACCGGGGTCGACGTAAACGAGATTCGCCTGATCATACTGGGCAATGCCGGTGATGTTGAGATTTATGGTGTGGAGGCTGAAGTAGTATGGTCGCCCACTGCTGAACTCTCATTTTACCTTGGCGCCAATTACGTTGACTCTGATATAGTAGCCGGTACCTACGAAGGAGACACTACCACCCGCACACCGGAAATTTCCCTGAATGGTATGCTGCGCTATGATTCGGAAAAAACGTACGGACCGTTTCAGCCTTTCGCGCAATTCGACTTCAGCTTTACAGATGACGTGGAATTCCAGTTGCCAAATCATCCGGGATCGTCGGGTTATTCGTACTGGCTTGCCAATGCATCAGTTGGCGCGAAACTCCCGGAGCATAACTGGGAGGTGTCATTCTGGATGCGCAATATCGGTGACAAGGTATACCGAACCGAGGCTTTTGGCGCTGCTTCTACGTTTCTGCCGGCAGGCATCCTCTACGGTTCACCCCAAACTTACGGCGCAAGTGTTTCCTACAGCTTCTGAGCCGTTACTTGTCGCTGAAGCGCGTAACTGCTCGCCACCGGCGCTTGTTTCACCGGCCGGTGGCAGAGCAGTTCGGCGCCATGGAAGATAACAAAATGTCACATATAAGAAAATGGTCGGTAAGAACGTTTTATTATATGCTGGCCGTGCTATGTAGCTGTTACATTGGCCCGACAGCAGCAGAAAATGGTGAAACTGCATGGTCGCTGGAGCGCCTGTATAGCGACCCGCCATTATTGGGAAGCCCTCCTGAGCAGTTTCACTGGTGCGGCGATAATCAGCGCCTCGC
>JAAXHV010000070.1 GCA_012270695.1 Gammaproteobacteria bacterium
TCCATGCAACGGATGATAAAATCGCCTGCGGAACGGACTGCGCGGATTCCCATATTCAACATAGGGTGCATTTTAGTTTTCCTGCGGAAAAATTAAGAATTAGGAATTAGGAATGGGAGGTATCGTGGCAAAGGGGTCAGGTCGCACATTGCACACACAGGTATGTCACAGACTCAAACCCATTGCTTTGGCATGTGCAATGTGCGACCTGGCCCCTTTGCCACGCGTGCCTTAATCCAGCTTCCGTAAAACCTGCAACTCATAGTAAACTGTCGCCGCAGGCAACACATTCATTCCTAATTCCTAATTCTTAATTCGTAATTCGTAATTGATTTTATCATGCAGGTAAAAATTGTCCTGGTAAATGCGACACACCCGGGAAATATCGGCGCTGCGGCCCGGGCCATGAAGACCATGGGCCTGGAGCAGCTTGCCCTGGTGTCCCCGCGACACTTTCCCAGCGCGGAGTGCACAGCCAGGGCTGCGGGCGCGGACGATATCCTGACCCGTGCAAGTGTGTTTTCCAGCCTTGAAGATGCGCTGGCGGACTGCGAACTGGTGTTCGGGACGAGCGCTCGCGCAAGGAGCATCGCCTGGCCCGAGGTAACGCCTGAAGCCGCGGCAGCGCAGATTATCGACCGTATCGACGCCGGTTCCGGCGTGGCCGTCCTGTTCGGCCGTGAGAGTTCCGGCCTGTCCAATGAACAACTGGAAATCTGCCACGCCATGATCCGCATACCGACCAATGCGGATTTTTCCTCCCTGAATATCGCTCAAGCGGTGCAGATCATCTGCTATGAAATCAGCAAACAACATCTTGCCCGGAAAGCAACCTCAACTGCGCCCAATGATCCGGAATCCCTGACGACAGTCGCACAGATGGAACACCTCTATGAGCATTTCCGGCAAACGCTTACCGACATCGGTTATCTCGACCCGGAGAAACCGCGCCGCCTGATGCGCCGCATCAGACGCCTGTTCAACCGCGCCCGGCTGGACAGCAACGAATATAATATCCTGCGCGGCATCCTGACCGCGGCCCGTAACGCCGCGAGATCAGTTAAGGAAACCTCTGATTAAGTCAGAGGTTCCTAAAAATTAGGAATTAAAAATTACGAATTAGGAATTGATCATTCTTGCGACCCCCGTTCCTGATTCTCGTCTAATTCGGGACACTCATAGATTTTCTCAAGCTGTAATTTATGGGTGTCCTCGATTTGCGTACTCGATTTGCGCTGGATTTGCTGCGTCCCTGGGCAGAGGAGGCCAGCTGGACGGCAGGGTTTTGCCGGATGATTAATAAGCGATTAAACTAACAAAAACTTTAAGGAGACACTGATATGTCGAACATGGGCATACGGGATGCCAGAAGACCTCCGGCCGATGCGCTGTTACAGGATATCGCCGATTATGTATTAAGCGGCGAGGCGACTAGCGAGGAGGCGCGCAATACCGCATTTTACTGCCTGCTGGATACACTGGCCTGCGGCATGATGGCCTTGAAATTCCCGGCCTGCGTCAAATTGCTGGGGCCGGTGGTGGCCGGGGCCGAAATGCCGACTGGCGCGCGGGTGCCGGGCACCCACTACCGGCTGGACCCGGTGCAGGCAGCATTCAACATCGGCGCCATGGTGCGCTGGCTGGACTTCAATGACACCTGGCTGGCGGCCGAGTGGGGGCATCCGTCCGACAACCTGGGCGGCATCCTTGCGGTCGCCGACTATCTCAGTCTGAAAAATATCGCCGCAGGGCAAGACCCGCTGAATGTAGCGGACGTCCTGGATGCCATGATCCGCGCCCATGAGATCCAGGGCGTGCTCGCACTGAAAAACAGTTTTAACCGTGTCGGCCTGGACCACGTCCTGCTAGTGCGTATCGCCAGCAGCGCGGTTGTCACGGGAATGCTGGGCGGCAACCGGGAGCAGGTCATCAATGCCGTCTCCAATGCCTGGATCGACGGCGGCGCGTTGCGCACCTACCGCCATGCGCCCAATACCGGCTCAAGGAAAAGCTGGGCGGCGGGGGATGCGACCAGCCGGGCCGTGCGCCATGCCCTGATCGCGCTGACCGGCGAGATGGGTTACCCGTCCGCGCTGAGCGCCGACCACTGGGGCTTCCAGGACGTGTTGTTTGGCGGCAACGAGGTGATCGCGGAACGCCCGTTCGGCTGTTACGTGATGGAAAACGTCCTGTTCAAGATCTCGTTTCCTGCAGAATTCCATGCCCAGACCGCGGTGGAAGCAGCCTTGTCGTTACACGGGCAGGTCAAAGATCGGCTGGATGAAATCGACAAGGTAATCATAGAAACACAGGAGGCCGGAATGCGCATAATAGATAAGACCGGTCCCCTGGATAATCCAGCGGACCGCGACCACTGCATTCAATATATGACTGCAGTCCCGTTGATCTTCGGGCGTCTGAACGCAGGAGACTACGAGGATGACGTGGCCGCCGACTCCCGTATCGACGCGCTCAGGGACAAGATGCAGGTAACGGAAAATCGCCGGTTCACCGCCGACTACCATGACCCGGATAAACGCGCCATCGGTAATTCGGTGCAGGTCTTTTTCCATGACGGGTCCAGGACGGACAGGATCGTTGTCAATTATCCAATCGGCCACCGGCGCCGGCGCAGCGAGGGCATTCCCCTGTTACTGGAAAAATTCAACAATGCCGTAACCGATCATTTCCCCGCAGCCCGGAAAGACGCCATCCTTGCGGCCTGTGCCAGCCGGTCAACGCTGGAAACCACGCCCGTCAACGCCTTCATGGATCTGTGGACCGAGCAGGAGATGTCATGACCGGCAAGTTAAACAGCGTAAAGCGCACCTACTACTTCGGCAGCCAATTATCCGAAGGCAGCAGGAATGACGTTAATTTACTTGGCGGTAAAGGCGCCAACCTGGCTGAAATGACCAGCATAGGCCTGCCTGTCCCGCCGGGTTTCACCATTACCACCACCACATGCGCCGAGTATTACCAGAACAACGGCAAATTCCCGAAGGGGTTGCAGAGCAGCATCAGGTTGAACATGAGCCGGCTGGAGAAGGAAACGGGCAAGCGCTTCGGTGACGATGACAACCCGTTACTGGTCTCCGTGAGGAGCGGCGCCGCAGTCAGTATGCCGGGCATGCTGGACACGATCCTGAACCTGGGTCTGACGGACCAATCCGTTGCCGGACTTGGCCGGCAAACGGGTAACAGGCGCTTCGCGCTGGATGCCTACCGGCGCCTGATCAACATGTTCGGCAACGTGGTTATGGGGGTCGAGCATGAACATTTCGAGGATGTTTTCACCCGGATCAAGCAGCAATACGGCGTCACCGAAGATGCCGACTTAAACGAGGAGGGCCTGGAAAGGCTGATCGCCGCCTATAAGAAGGTCTACAAACAACAAAGCGGCGAAACCTTCCCCCAGACGCCCCATGAACAACTTGAGAAAGCCGTTGAAGCCGTGTTCCAGAGCTGGAACACCCCCCGGGCGCAAACGTACCGCAAGATAAACAACATCCGCGGAATCATCGGTACCGCGGCCAATATCCAGTCCATGGTGTTCGGTAACATGGGCAACGATTCCGGCACCGGCGTCGCCTTTACCCGGGATCCGACCACGGGGAAAAATCAGATTTACGGGGAATTCCTGATCAATGCCCAGGGAGAAGACGTGGTCGCAGGCATACGCACCCCGCAACCGGTGGCAAAGATGAAAAGATGGCGTCCGGAGATCTATGAACAACTGCTCATGGTGAAACGTATCCTGGAAACCCATTACAAGGATATGCAGGACATCGAATTTACTATCGAAAAAAGCGTGTTGTACATGTTGCAGACCCGTACCGGGAAACGGACGGGCGCGGCTGCGGTAAAAATAACGGTGGATATGGTCAAGGAAAACCTGATCAACCAGAAAGATGCGCTGTTGCGCGTACCCGCCAACGACCTGAACCAGGTATTGCTGCCTTCCTTTGATCACAGGGCAAAACGGGACGTGCTGACTACGGGCCTGCCGGCATCGCCCGGGGCTGCGTCGGGTTATCCTGTTTTCACTGCCGATGAGGCGGTGGAACAGAGTGAAAACGGGCTGCCGGTCATACTCGTAAGGCGCGAAACCAGCCCCGAGGATATCCACGGCATGCACGTGGCCGAGGCCATATTGACCTCCACAGGCGGTTCAACCAGTCACGCGGCCGTCGTCGCGCGCGGCTGGGGGAAATGCTGCGTAACCGGCGCCAGTGAACTGATCATCGACAGCAGGCGCAGGACCCTGACAATCAGGGACAAAATTATCACACCGGCGGATATCATCAGCATCGACGGCAGCAACGGTGAAATCATGCTGGGCGACGTGCCCAAGCAACCACCCACCTTCACAAGTGAATTCAAAACGCTGATGGCCTGGGCCGACAAGACGCGCAAACTGGTGATACGCACCAATGCCGATACCCCCATGGACGCGGCCATGGCCCTGGAGTTCGGCGCCGAAGGGATCGGGCTGTGCCGGACCGAGCACATGTTCTTCGGGGATAATCGCATCGCCGCAATGCGTGAGATGATCCTCGCCGAAACCGAGACTGCACGGCGCACGGCCCTGAAAAAACTGTTGCCTTTCCAGCGCCGGGACTTCGAGGGGATTTTCAGCACCATGCGCGGCCTGCCGGTCACGATACGGTTGCTGGACCCGCCGTTGCATGAATTCCTGCCAGAGGAGGAAAAATTGCAGCGCCAACTGGCCCGCAGCATGAAGGTAAGTGTCAACAGGGTGATCCGTCGGGTCAACCAGTTGCACGAGGTCAACCCCATGTTGGGACACCGGGGTTGCCGCTTGACCGTGACCTACCCGGAGATCCTGGAAATGCAGGTAACCGCCATCGTCGAGGCTACCATCAACTGCAGGAGAAAACGCATCAATGCGCAACCTGAGATCATGATCCCGCTGGTAGGACTGGAGAGTGAGCTGTCCATGCTGAGAGGAAAAGTGGAGGAGATTATCACCCGGGTGAAACACAAGAAAAAGTTCACCGGCAAACTGGATATCCCCATCGGCACCATGATAGAGATCCCCCGAGCCGCAATTACCGCAGACGATATTGCCGTGCATGCCGACTTCTTCAGCTTCGGCACCAACGA
>JAAXHV010000071.1 GCA_012270695.1 Gammaproteobacteria bacterium
ATATCCCGGTACACGTCATCACCACCAAAGGGATAAAGGTGCTCGAGGCTGTCAACACCGGCATCAACTGCTATCCGTCCAGAAGTATGATACGGATCCTGGGCGCCACCCAGGTGTGCGGTGATACGCATCTTCCAGGAATGCGCCTCCTCTGCTGCGGCGCTGAGTTCTTCCAGCGTATACGGGGTAGTCGTCTTGATCAGGTCAGCGCCCAGCTTTGCCGCTTCACGCACGCGCTTGCGAAATTCCCAGGGGCCGTCGGCCTCCACTGCCCATATCGGCGGTATTAACGGTTGGAACTCCGTGGCATGCCCCCCTGTCGTGGTAATCAGCGGGCCCGAGACATACAACCTGGCGCCTCCGATGATCCCGTCCCGCTGCGCCCGCTTGAGCGAATAACCGACGTGATAGCGGGAGCCTACGTCCCGCACTACAGTCACGCCGATTTCCTGGTAGCGTTCCAGGAAGCGTTCCGAACGCAGGGCATTGACGACATCGTCTTCCAGGTCCCGGGCGCCGGCCAGTTTGAAGGTAATATGCGCATGCAAATCGAACAGGCCCGGCAATACCCACTTACCCTCGGCATTGATTTCCTTTGTATCCGCCGGCAAAGAGTCAGGTTTCCCCAGGGTGACTATCGTGCCTTCATTGATGAAAATACCGGGGTTGGGTCTCGGCGCGGCCCCGGTTCCATCGATCAAGGTGCCGCCTGTTACCCAATAGGGAGCAGCGCCCGCGTTATAGCAGTACAACAGCAATACTGTTTTTCCGGCCATCAACAGTAACTTTCGCAGAAATCGGTATATCATTATCTGAACCTCTCTGATGTAACTAACCCGCCCTAGTTGAAAACTAATCCAATGAGCCGTATACGACATTGCCGGCCAGCACCGTGGCCTCAACTTCAATGTCCTTGATGTCTTCCGCCGGTATAGTGAGGATATCGTCCGACAACACGACAAAGTCCGCATACTTGCCGGGCTCGATAGAGCCTTTAACGTCTTCCTCGAAGCTGGTGTAAGCCGAATCCAGGGTGATGCCGCGAATGGCCTCTTCCCGGGTCAGTCCCTGGTCCGGGCCAAGCACCCCGCCCCACCCTGTTCCCCTAGTGACGGCGATATAAATTTGCATCAACGGTCTTGAACGGGAAGACACCGGCTTGTCCGCGCCGAGGGAAAGCTTTATGCCGTTGTCGATCCAGTCCCTCAGACGGTAGGATTTATGCGCCAGTTCTTCACCCCAGTGCTCTATGAATTTATCGCCTATGATATACAGGTGCCTGGGTTGGGGAAGCACAAGCAGTCCGAGCTTTTTGACGCGCTCGTAGTGATCCGGTTGTAACAGGATGCCATGGTCAACTATCCAGCGCCGGTCTTCAATGTTGATCTGGTCGTTGACATATTCATACGCTTCCAGGAGCTGATCGATGGAGGCGTCACCGACGGCATGGGGTCCCGGGCGCCATCCGTGCCGCGCGGCTGCCAGCACAAACTTGTTCAGTTGATCCTGTTCTACCAGCCGCAGTCCGTAGTAACCGGGACGACCTACATATTCTGTGCGAATCTGGGCAGATTCCTCAGCGCCGTCCAGCATCATTTCGGCCAGGCCATCAAACCTGAACATGCCCTCCCCCCATCGCTCTTTCGGGTCGCCCAGGGCTTCGAACATAGCATCCAACTCATCCTCAGGAGTATTGGGGTCGACATCATGGCACCAGTCGATCCTGACGGTCAGTTCCCCGTTTTCATACAGGTCGCGCAGCATATCGACAAGCTCCATGCTACCGCCGGGTTCTCTCAGGCTGGTCATGCCCCAACTGTTTACCCGTCTGATCGCCTGCCGGATTCCATCCATCTGCACTTCCCTGCTCGGTGTCTGGAAATGATCCAATAACGGGTACATGGCGTTGCGTACAACAAATCCGGTCGGTTCACCCTTGTCATCCTTCCATATTTCTCCACCAGGCGGATTTTCTCTGTCCCGATCGTAGCCTACTCGCTCCAGGGCCATGCTGTTGGCAATGACATAATGCCCGCCTTTCAGTGTCACCGGATTATCGGGCGAAACCTCGTCCAGATCATATCGATTCGGGAAGCGTCCATCCTTCAGCATGAACTGCCACCAACCGCCCTCGCTGAAAATCCATTCACCTTTTTCCGTGACTTTAACGCGCTCTGCGACCGCCTGTTTTATATC
>JAAXHV010000072.1:0-350 GCA_012270695.1 Gammaproteobacteria bacterium
TCGCCGTGGTTCAAGCTGCTTTACTGCACGCCAATGCTATTCCCCATTTATTTTCGGGCAGTAGCCGAAACCTTCAAAGGCTATCCAGAGCAACTGTGCCGCCAGATCAAACGAGAACGCACAGTGGGAATCATCCTGCACCTGGGAATCCTGACGTGGTTCTGGACGCTGGACCCGTGGTTTGCTTTCAAAGCGCATCTTTTTCCGGTATTTTTTATCTTTCCCATTGCTTTTACGGTTAACCGGTTGGGACAGCACTATGTGATAAACCCGGACGAAATTGCCAACTGGACAACCCTCATGCGATCCAATTGGATATGGAATTTTCTCTATCTGTTTTCGACGTACCA
>JAAXHV010000072.1:457-3620 GCA_012270695.1 Gammaproteobacteria bacterium
GGTGCTCTATCTCTGGTTTATCAAAAACCACGCACCCCATACGCAGTCAGACATCCTAATATAAAACAAGAGGAGCCATGAAAACGCTTCTGCTTTTTGTGCCCTCTGCTGTGGCGATAGCCGCGCTGATGTGGCACGCCTGGTCTTATCGGGGCCGCCGCATTGCGCTGAGTTTTTTTATTTCGGCATTTCTATTTGGCGTCGTGCGGGGAAATGTGATTCACTGGATCACAGTCGAATCGCAGGGAGGCGTGATGCCTTATGTATTCACGCAGCCCGTAGTGCAGATATTTTCAGCGTCATTACAAGCGGTAATCGGATGGATTTTTGCCCTCTATGTGAGCTGGTGGCTGGCTGAGCGAGTGCTGGCTCGGATACCCGCACTTAAAGGCGATTTGATGGCCACGGTGGGGATGGCCTGCGTGGGAATGGCGGCAGTTGGATATGGAGTGGAAGGCGGAGCGGCGGCCGCGGGCTGGTGGCTGTGGAGCATACCGACGTACAATCGTTTCTTTGCAGGTGTGCCAACCGTGGGGATAGCGGAGTGGTTTGCAGTGGGATTCGAGTTCTTTATCCCCTATTTTCTGGCATTCTGTACGCCCCATCGGCGCAGAGTCTGGGCGCACGCGCTGTGGGGCGTATTTCTTTTTCACCTGTTTTTACACCTGCTTTCCGAACCAATTTCACGCGCAGTACCCACGCAACCCTTTGTAATCTGGCACTGGATAAGCATCCTGACTCTGGGCGTTCTGGCACTGACCGGTACAGGCTCCACAACCGTGGAAACAGCCGAAAACAGGCGCAGATCTCGGCACGAATTGATGTGGGTGTGCATAGGGCTGTTCACAGCGGTAATGATCGTAGCGCAGGTGGGCATTGGCGGACGACCAGACCTGCTAATTTCGCTGATCCCCCTGAGCTTACTGTGTCTAATGGCATTGCCCAAAATATCAATGCCATGGATTCTGGTCTCTGCGGTCGTTGCCTGGGCGGCTGAGGGATTCGGTACAGGTTTTGTCACAACACCGGTAGCCGCGGTCTTATTCCTGCAGGGCCGTGCCTGGTGGGGCAGGCAATGGCTTTTCCACATCGGCGTAATCGCATTATTTGTGGGCATCGGACTGGGCGTTTATCGCTCGGGAGTGGCATTGAGTCGGCAGTGCGAAGTCTATATGATACACCTGGAGCGAGCGGCGCGCCATGCGGGAAATGGTCGGATGGACCTGGCCGCGCGAGAGCAAGCAACAGCCGATGCGCTGGCTCCCGGAGATGTAGAAGCCTATTTGCAAATCGGATATGCACTGGACCGGCGGGGATTTCTCGGCCTGGCCATTGCCCAGTTTCGAAAAGCCCTCAATCTGGAACCCACGCTTTTCACAGCGCATTACGATCTGGGGATGGCCCTGGAAAGATTCCGAGATATGGCAGGAGCAGAAGCGGCATTTCGCCGTTCAATCGAGCTGGCGCCCCGGTTCTACGACGGCCATGTGAGGTTGGGAACGCTATTGCTCAATCAGGGCCGCACGGACTCGGCACAGGTATATTTCGAACGCGCGGTTCAAATCGACCCAACCCATCCGGACGCACGGCAGGGCCTGAAAATGATTCAGAATATAGAGATCAGATGAATAGCCATCAATTCTTAATAATGCCCATAAAGAGTAGAAATCACGGCGCACAGCAAAACAAGCTATCAGCAGTCAGCAGTCAGCCAAACAAGCGGTTAGCTGATAGCTGAAAGCTGATCGCTACATGTTTGCCTTTTATCTGTGTGTATCTGCGTTCATCTGCGGATGCTTTTAATTCGCATTCTTAATAACCAAAATATCATCCGCCACCAGAAAAGGTTCGCCCTGACCAATAATCGGCGCCGAGATAACAGTACGATCGCCAGTATCGATATCCACGCGGTAGATAACGGTGCGATCTGCCACCAGGAGTTGATCGAGGATATTAAAAGCGAGACCAGAGGGAATATCGGGCAATTCGCCAGCACCCATAAAAGGACTTGAAATGATGGTGCGGTTTCCATTGATGGGATCGATTTGAATAACCGCAGCCTGGCCGATATCCGTGACAAAAATTGTATTCAGGCTGTTTAGAACAATGCCTTCCGGATCCATCAATCGGGGTCCTTCACCCATTTCTGGACCAGAGACAACCGTGCGGTCGCCACTATCGGGATCAATGCGGAAAATACGCCCCTCGCCCCCCTGCGAAACTGAGCCAACCACCAATAGGAGATTGCCATCGGCTTCCAGGGCAAACTGTTTTATGCGGCCAGTAAAGGGGGGTCCATCACCTCGACTGGGACCAGAGACGACCTCGCGGTCTCCGCTAAGGGGATCAACGCGAAAAATAGTAGCAGATGGCTGATCGCCAACTATGAGTTGTCCAGATGATTCTCGCACCAGACCAACCGGACCCAAAAACGGGGGCCCTGAACCGATGATCGGGACATTGGGATCAACGGGGCTACCGCCTGAAGACACGATAAAAAGATCGCCCGTTCGGATATCGAACCGCAGGACAATGGGCAGGCTGCTTTCAGAGAGGGTCATCAGAAGGTCACCATTGGCATCCCGGGCAATCTGCCGGGGAACACCGCCGATGCTGCTGGTGACAACGGTGCGGTCTCCCGTACCGGGATGAATGCGGAACAGCGCCCGCTGGGCAGCATCTGTGAGCAAAATATCACCTTCAGATAAAGTAGGGATATTTTCGGGATCGAGACCCTTATCGGACGAACCACAGGCGACCGCGAAACAGACCAAACAAATCTGTAAGAACCGATTCATGAACGCATTCCTCATCAATAAATAATGTGAATACCCAATGATACCGCAGCGGGCAGTCGCTGTCAACATAAGACACAAAGCCTTTCTCAGGAGACGTATGTGATCACTAAAAGCGGTTTATGGCTAATTATTTTGGGCTTTTTGGGATGCGCTTCCAAAGCCGACGAATGGGTACAAATTTTGGAGCATCCCAATGCTGCGGATCGTACCCGCGCAGCGATACAACTGGGGGAAATGGGTGACCGACGTGCGGTTCCACCTCTCATTCAAACCCTCAAAGACCGAGAAGCACAGGTGAGATTGGCCGCAAGCGAAGCCCTGGGCAAATTGGGAGATCGACAGGCAGTGGATTCGCTGATTGCGAT
>JAAXHV010000073.1:0-426 GCA_012270695.1 Gammaproteobacteria bacterium
AACGCCAGGGGTTGCAGCAGGTCCGGCAACACGATGACCGTGGCCAGCAACAGCAGGGGCAGGGCGTTGCCCAGGATGACATGGGGCCTGTTGACACCGTCGAGGATCTTCAGGGCGGCCGGAGGCGCGTTGTTGGCCGCCAGCCGTTGCCGGTAATGGTTCCAGCTTACCAGGCGCCAGGCCAGCAATCCCATCAGCAGGTACAGCAGCCACACCTGTGCGGCGCCGGAGAATATCAGCAGGATGGAGAGGATGGACGCGCCTTCCGCCAACCCGGTGCTGATGATCAGCGGCACCACCGCCGGTTCGCGCCAGGCCGGGATGCCTTTGCTGGCCTTGAGGATCCTGCCCTGGCAGTAGAGGAAAAGAAAACCGAGCAGTCCTGCAGCGGCAAGCAGGGTGGGAGCCTGCATCAGCACGCCGGTA
>JAAXHV010000073.1:576-7427 GCA_012270695.1 Gammaproteobacteria bacterium
GCCAGACCGATGACCAGGTTTGGCGTACCCGGCCAGGATGCGATGGCGGCCATGAGTATCAGGGCGCCGCCGCTGCCGCCGAACATGAAATTGCCGGCTGCGCGCCAGTCCCACTGGGTCTGCAAGGCATTTCCGAAAGTATTCCGCATATTTCACCTGCCCCGGATGTGATTACCCAAGGGCCTACGCTAGGCCAGCCCTTCCTCCCCCTGTCTTCTGTACTCTGTATTCTGTCTTCTGCATTCCGTCTTCTGTCCCCTGTCTTCTGTCCTCTGCATCCCACAGGTAATAAAAGCCCGGTTCCGTGCCCAGTTCGGCATGCATCTGGAACCAGGTATTCTCCGCCAGCAGTTCCGAGACATTGCTGTTTTCGTCCTCTATGTCGCCGAAACTCAAGGCGTCGGCGATGCAAGCGTTGACACAACCCGGCGTGGCCTCGGGGTCGATGCCCGGGGTGAGACCTTGTTCTAGGCCGGCGTCCACCCGGTCCGAGCAGAAGGTGCATTTCTGCGCCACTCCCAGGGTGCGCTCATCGAAACGCTTGGCTTCGGTCTCGGTGGGCAGGTCGCCGTAGGCGAATTCCGGTTTGTCCACCTTGTAGCGGGCCTGGTAGGGGCAGGCCACGGTGCAATAACTGCAGCCGATGCACAGGTCGTAGTCGATAGTAACGATGCCGTCCTCCCGTTGTGCCGTCGCGGTGCTGGGACAGACATGCATACAAGGCGGGTCCGCGCAGTGCTGGCAGCCTACCGGCATGAACAGGCGTTGTACGTCGGGGAATTCACCCCATTCGACGTCCAGCACCTTGCGCCATTGTACGCCAGGCGGGGTGGCGTTGGTGTGTTTGCAGGCCGCGGTGCAGGTCTGGCAACCGACACAGCGGTTCAGGTCGGCGATCATCACGTAACGGGTCATAGCCCTGCTCCTATGCGGGTTACATACACTTTGGTGCCGTCAATACTGGAACCGCCGCCGTCCAGCGAGTCGACGTTCATGGGGACCAGGGCGTTCAACCCCGGCCGTTTCAGGTCTTTGGCAAACGGCATCTTCCACTGGCCGAACTGGGCGATCATCACTACCACGTCGGGCCGTACCCCCTGCCGGAGGCGGGCGTAACCGCGCGTCGAGTTGACCGGCGATGTGACCTCGATAAGGTCGCCGTCCTCAATGCCCAGTTCCCGGGCCTTGCCGGCGTTCATGACGATGCCGTCATGGCCGTAGACGTTGTCCGCCACTTCCTTCATCAGCTGGATGCCGACATTGCCGCCCCAGGCGTACTGCATGCTGCGGCCGGTCAGCAGCCAGAACGGATAGTCCGACGCTTTGATGTCGTGATTGCGCTCGATAATTTCGTCCCAGAGCCTGTTCAGGTCCTTGAATTCGGGCAGCGGTTCGTATTCTTCCAGTTGCTTGTCCCACCAGTGCACGCCAGTCTCGTGCAGGCGGTTTGCCAATTGTTTGCCCATGCGGTAATAGCGTTCCTGGTAGGGCAGCTCAAAACGCAGTCCCAGGTCTTCCAACTTGTGGTACAGGTACCAGTTGAGGCGGGAGTAGGGGCGGGTCTTGAAACCGTTTTTCCTGAACCAGTCCAGGTCCAGGACTTCCTTGCCGCCGGTCAGGTCATGGCTGGCGGCTTTGCTCACTGCGTTCCAGATCTCATCCTGTGAGTGTTCCTTGTCCAGGTCCAGGGAGAAGTCATAGTCATCGGTCTGCAGCGGGATGCCGCAGACGCCGGCATTGATGGCGCCGTTATAGGCTTCCAGCAAGCCGGTGCGTTTGGCCAGTTCGTTGGCGATCCAGCTGAAGTCCCTGGCTTCGTGCAACGGTTCTATCACCGCCTGGCGCAAGGCCCAGCCTTCCGATTCCCAATGGTTCTCAAAGTAATGCCCGCCGCCAATGCGGTGCAGTTGATCGCTCTCCAGGTCGGTCGCCTCGGGCATGATCACGTCGGCAAAGTGGTTGCTTTCATCCAGGGTGTAGGCAAACGCCGCGATAAAGGGGAATTCCGCCATGACCTCGCCCATCTTGTCCGTTTCCGAATGGGAAATAGCGGGGTTGCATTTATAGATGAACCAGACATCCGGCGGGTTGGGCTTTGGCCAGCTTTCCGCGGCGCGCCCCTGCAGCCGCAACCAGGCCAGGGTCGTGGAACCGAACAGTTGCGCCCCCATCTTGTCGCCGCCCATAGGGGTCAGGCTGTTATGGGCATGGCGGGTAAAGGGGTTGGCGTCCCAGCCCTGCTTATCGGTGGGGGTAAACGTATGGGTCATGAAACCGTCTTCCCCGACCTCTACCGTCAACGATCTCTCCCAGTCCGTATCGCCGGCTACGTGGGTGGTGCTGCCCAGCATGCCGCCGGACACTTCCAGCGCCCCTACCAGTACCTGCATCATGGTATGCGCCCAGACGCATTCATAAGCGCCCCAGCCGTTGTTGACAGACTTACCCAGGACCGTCACCACCGGACGGAACGGCAGTTCGCGGCCGTCCACCACCTCGGTCTCGCCGATATGTGCATGGGCCAGGTATTCGTTGGTGATGCGGCGAATGGTCGCGGCCGGCACCTCAGAAATCCCCGCCGCCCATTCCGGCGTCTTATCGGCGAGCAGTTGTCTGGTTTTTTCCAGCCCGGTCGCGCCTTCGACGTTGTCATAACGCCAGGTCTCGTCATCGGCGCCGACCTCGATTGCGCCGGTCACGGTGAATGTCCCAATCAGGGCCGGGTCCGCATCGGTCTGGTCGTAAGGCACGGTCCTGTTTGAATTGTTGTCCCACATCAGCGGCTTTTTTGTCTCCGGGTCGCGCAGGTAAAACCCGTTGGGGCCCACCAGGTAGGGAGATGCCGTGCGGTTTTTCAGGAACGGCACATCCAGCTTGTCGATGGGAGTTTCATGCAGCAGGACGTGCAGCATGGAAAACAACACCGCGTTGTCGGTCTTGGTTTTGATGGGGATCCATTCCGTGGCGTTGGCGCCGGTCACCGACAGGTGCGGTTCGAACTGTATGCGCTTCATGCCGCGCTTGCGCGCGTCGGCGTGACGCCGCACCCCGGTCACGCCGCCGGAGGCGTCGATGTTCATACCGAATGAAATGATGTATTCACAGCGCGGCGTATCGGGCAGGATGGTAAAGGCCCGGTGCCAGAGTTCGCCGAACATGTGTTCGGTGTGGTAACACTTGACCGTGCCGCCGGCGCCCAGGCTCTGGTCGAACGGGCCCCAGGAGAACAGCAGGGCCGGGAAGCTGCCCATGTATTTGAACGGCGTGGCCGCGCCGCCGGTGGTGAAGGCCAGGCGCGGGTTGCCGTTCTCGTCCATGACGCCTTTGGCGCGGGTCGCGTTCATCTTGTCGGCGACGATATCCAGGGCCTCATCCCAGCTGATCTCCACCCAGCCCGGGTCTTCGTGCCGGCCTTTGTTCGGGTTGCTGCGTTTCATGGGCTTTTTGACGCGGTGCGGGCTATACAGTTTCTGCACCAGCCCGAACGGCTTGACGCAGACCTTGCCGTCGGCGGGGTGTTCGCCTCTCAGGTCGAAATTGGGTTCAATTTTAGTGGCGACGCCGTCAACGGTTTCCACGGTCAGCAGGTCGGGACCGTTTACGCACTGGTAACAATAGGTGGAAACCCGTTTAACTTCTGGTTCAACTTTGGCATGCATCAGACGTTCCCCCTTTGCAGTCCGTAATTACTTACTATACTGGCAAGTTTAGTGGTTTTTATGCCCGTGTTCAATCTCTCTCAGGCGTCGACTACCGCCGTTGCGGTAATCTCAACTAAAAACTCCGGCAGGGCCAGGGCCTGTATTCCCAGCAGGGTATTGGCCGGCAGGTGGTCCGGGTCAAAGAACCGGCCGAGGACTGCGCCGATAATGCCTACCTTATCGGCGTTGTAATCCACTACGTAAATATCCAGGCGTACCACGTCCTGCAGGGTGGCGCCTCCGGCAGCCAGGGCTGTTTTTACGTTCTCCAGGGTCTGGGTCATCTGTTGTTCCAGGTCATCGCCGCCGCCGATGTTCATTTCCTTATCCCAGGCGGTCTGCCCGGCGCAATGGATGATCCTGGTCCCGGTTGAGACGACAACCTGGGAAAAATTATGTGGTGATGAGAGCCAGAGCTCGTCGGGTTGGATATGCTGGTTTGCCATGTTTCACCTTGATAAGTTGTGCGCATACAACGCTGTTGCAGAAAATAGAAAATGTTGCCATCAGATAATTATCATAGTATATTTACATCGTTTACATGTAAGCTAATAAATATTACAGAAAACCAATTATAACTTCTGGTTCTAACGGATATAAGGGGAAAACCATGCTTCGAACTACAGTCATCTGCTCAGCCAGGGTGCTGAAACTTTCTTTAATCGCATTCCTGCTCAGTCCCGTTACGCTGGTCTGGGCACAGGGCAGCGCCCTTGAGGAAGTGATCGTCACCGCGCAGAAACGCGAGGAATCCATCCAGGACGTCGGCATCGCCATTACCGCGTTTTCCGGCGAACAACTGGATGCCCTGGGCATCACTGACAGCGTCGCCATCGCCGAGTTCACCCCGGGTATGCACATGTCCGGCAACAATGCCGGCTACACCCAGCAGTTCACCATTCGCGGCGCCACCCAGAACGACTTCAACGACCTGGCTGAGGCCCCGAACGCGGTCTATGTCGACGAAGCCTACCAGGCAGCCGGCCAAGCCCAGTTGTTCTCCCAGTTCGACATGGAGCGGGTGGAAATCCTGAAAGGCCCCCAGGGCACCCTGTTCGGCCGTAACGCGACCGGTGGACTGGTGCACTACATTACCAAGAAGCCGACTGATGAGTTTGAAGGCTACGGCGATATCCAATACGGCCGCTACGATACCGTACGTTTTGAAGGCGCGGTCGGCGGTCCCTTGACCGAAGGCATCAAGGCCCGGGTCTCCGGTTTCTATCGCAGCCATGATCCGATATTGAAGAACGTCTTCCAACCCCATGAAGTCGCCCAGGGCGGTTATACTCCCTGGGTCGGGAATACTAACCTGAGTGGTTCCGGCGATGGCCAGGCCGATATGTGGTCTGAGGATTCCTATTCGATTCGCGCCCAGGTGCTGCTGGAACCCAGCGATAACGTTGAAATCGAGATGAAAGGTCAGTACGCCAAACGCGTTACTTCATCCGGTCCTTACCAGAATGTCGCGACAATCAGTGTCGTGGATGATCAGGCCCGGGTGGTCAATACCTTGTTTTCCAATGCGCGGACAAATCCCAATTCCTGTGAACAATTGATTGGTTCATCGGACGGCACAGCCACGACCCAGTGTGTGCCGGGCGGGTCAGCGCTGGATCTGGATTTTGATGACTTCAGGCCGGCGCCGGATACCGATTTTTTTGGCTACAAAGATCCGGACGGAACCGATGGGTTGACCATTTCAACCGACCATTCCCTGGAGGATCATGATACCTATGAGACCTGGAGTGTTACCGGTAAAGTGAGTATTGACTTCGATTTCGCCACCCTGGTGGCCGTACTCAACTATTCCGACCAGGATAAGATTACCTCCCTGGACGTGGACTCCGGGCCAGGTCCCCAGTTCGATGTGACCGGGGATTCGGTCCTCGACTGGTATACGCAGGAGATACGGCTGGAAGGCGATGCGGATCGTTACCGCTGGATTTTCGGCACCTATTACCTGACCATCGACGGTGAATTCACCCAGAACCTGGGCGACACCATCGGCGGAATAAATACCTTCGCGACCCTGTTCGGTGGGTTTGCCGGAAATCCTGCCGCGTTTGGCCAGTTCTGGGACACCTCATTCGACGCGTTCCTTCAGACCAAGTCCTTCTCACTGTTCGGCCAGGTGGATTATGACCTGACCGAGCAGTTGATGTTCTCCTTGGGCGGGCGCGGCATCTGGGAAAAAAAGGATTACGAGTTTAACAGTAACTTCTTTATCAATACCCGGGATGCAACGGCAGAGGGTCTGAGACACGGTGATCAACCACTGGGTCCGACGCCGTTCCCCTACCACGAGGAAGAGACGGACGATTTTCTCTGGTCGGGCAGAGCGGGGCTGCAATATGCCTACAACGACGACCTGATGATGTACGGCACGTTCAACCGCGGCGTAAAGGCAGGCAACTGTAATTCACCGTTGCTCACGTTCCTGACCCCGGAGCAGTACTGCTATGATGAAGAAATACTGCTGGCCTACGAGGCGGGTTTCAAATCTACCATAATGGACGGCAGGGCCCGGATTAACGCTTCTTTTTACTATTACGATTACTCCGATTACCAGGTATTCCAGTTCATCGGCACCTCCGGCGCCGTATTTAACGTGGATGCGGAATACTACGGCGGCGAGGTGGAAATCTTTGCCAACCCCATCGACAACCTTGACATGATATTCGGAATTGCCTATATCGACCCGACGGTAAAAGACGTGAACGTCGCCCCGGATTTACCACGGGACGTGGAACCGTCGTTTACCCCGGAGGTGCAGTTCAGCGCCCTGGGCCGCTATACATGGCCGTTAACCGGAGTAGGCGGCAGCGTGGCCTTGCAGGTGGACGGCAACTATGCTTCTTCAGCGTTCCACAATATCAACAACTTTGATACGCACTACATGGAAAGCTACTGGCGCGGCAATGCCAGCCTGTCCTGGTACAGCGCCGATGAGCGCTGGGAAGTGACCGGTTTTATCGATAATTTCTCGGATACCCGCAACCAGAATATCGGCTTTGAGCTGGCGGCCATCTGCGGTTGCGACGAGCAATCATTCGGCTGGCCACGCACTTACGGCGTCAAGCTCAGATATAATTATTTCTGAGCTTGCCGGCGTCAACCGGCAGTTATAAAAACCGGGGGCATCCCCGG
>JAAXHV010000074.1:0-2501 GCA_012270695.1 Gammaproteobacteria bacterium
GCCTGCGACCAAAAGCGTATCTGGATCTGTCATCTGTCTTCTGTCCTCCGTCCTCCGTTCTCTGGCTTGAGCAGGCCGTTTGTCGTCAGGGAATATTGTTTCCCGGTCCCGGGGCAGACCAGGTCCTTACTCAGCCTCTCGCCGTAATGTCCCACCCAGCCAACCTGTATTGCCGGCGCGCCTGCCATCAAAGCGAAAGGCTTGACGTCTTTGGTAACCACCGCGCCCGCGGCGATGAAACTGTATTCCCCGAGCTCAATGCCGCACAGGATCGTGGCATTGGCGCCGATGGTCACGCCCTGCCTCACCCGGGTATCTGTAAATTGGTCTTTTTTCTCTATTTCGGCGCGGGGATTGTTCACGTTGGTAAACACGCAGGACGGGCCGCAGAACACGCCGTCTTCCAGCGTAATGCCTTTATAGATACTCACGTTATTCTGTATCTTGCAATGGTTGCCGATACTGACATCAGGACCCACCATGACATTCTGTCCGAGGATACACTCTTCCCCTATGACGGAATTGGACAAAATATGGCTGAAATGCCATATCCGGGTACCTTTGCCAATTCGGCAATGCTCGTCAACGATTGCCGTCTCATGGATAAAACAGCCAGTCATGTTATGCCGGTTCGGATTTGCTTTTTTTCTCATCTGATAAGCATGCGCGCGAATATCCCGTTCCGAAGCCTGTAACACCTTCAGCACGCGTATCCCCTCGTTGCCGTCGGTGCGGCAGCTTGCGTTTCCTGCTATGCAGTCCAGAAAATGGGCCAGCTCCTGACGTAACGGCTCTGCCGGGCTTACGGCAAGCGCTTCGGCCTCGGCCTTATCAGGCGTGGGCAGGCTATTTTTCCAGAGTATCTTATGTCTGTAAATCAGCAATTTCTGCTCCCACTCCTGGGTATCGTCAAACACCGCCATGCCGTCGTCACCCACAACGACCAGTTTCTGTTCTTTGTACGGGTGCAGCCAGGATACGAAAACATGGGCATTCTCTCCGCCGGGGAAAGACATGTGGGTGGTGGTCACGTCAGCAACCTGAGATTGAAGGAAAAAACTGCCGACGGCCGAGACCCGGTCCGGTTCCGCGCCGACCAGTGCCAGGATCATGGAAATATCATGCGGCGCGAAGCTCCACAGTATATTCTCTTCGCGCCTGACTTTCCCCAGGTTAAGACGGTGGGAATAGATATGGCGCAAGCGACCCAGATCGCCCTGCCTGACCAGTTTCTTCAACCTTAAAAATGCCGGGTGGTACTGTAACAGGTGGCCCACCATCAGCACGCGTCCTGCCTTTTTTGACAACGCGTTCAACCCTTCGGCAGCGCCGACGTCCAGGGCGAGGGGCTTCTCCACAAATACGTGTTTCCCTGCCATTAACGCCTGCTCTGCAACAGCAGCATGGGTTGCCGCCGGCGTGGCAATGGCGACCGCATCGATTGCCGAATCCCGGATCACTTGTTCGAACACCGGCGTACTGACACCGTACTTTGCGCCGAATTGTCGCGCCAGTTCCGCATCCTCATCGCAGACCGCGGCAAGCGCGCCGAGGTCGGAGAAATTACGCACCAAGTTCCTGCCCCAGTAACCACAGCCGATGACGGCAACGCGTGCCAATGCTTGTTCAGTCATCTCAGCCTAACCATACCCTTGTCATCACCGACCGACACAGTGGTATTCAAATCCTGCCGCACGCATCAATTCCGGCTCATAGACGTTACGCAGATCGATGAATACGTTACCGTTCATTGTATTTTTGATCTTGTCCAGGTCCATGCCCCGGTAGGCATTCCATTCCGTCATCAGTACGACCGCGTGCGCCCCGGCCAGGGTTGCGTATATCTCATCAAAGAACAGTACGGCTTCCGGCAACAACGTTTTTGCCTCCGCCATGGCCTGGGGATCGTGCGCCTGAATCCTGGCGCCGTTTTCAACTAACTTGGGCAGGATGGACAGCGCCGGGGCGTCCCGCATATCATCGGTTTCCGGTTTGAAGGCCAGACCCAGCACGGCCAGGGTCTTGCCGTTTTCACTGCCGCCCAGGGCAGTTCTTATCTTGCTGATCATCCTCGCTTTCTGCGCCTCGTTCACCTCCATCACCGCCTCTACGATACGGCTGGTCACATTGTTTTCCTGTGCGATCCTGACCAGTGCCCTGGTATCCTTGGGAAAACAGGAGCCGCCGTAACCGGGCCCCGGGTGCAGAAATTTTCTGCCGATGCGCCCGTCCAGTCCTATCCCCCGGGCAACGGCGTGGACGTCAGCGTTCACGGCTTCGCACAGGGCGGACATCTCGTTGATAAAACTGACCTTCGTGGCCAGGAACGCGTTGGCCGCGTATTTGATCAACTCGGCGCTTTCCAGGCCGGTCACCAGCATGGGCGTCTCAATAAGATTCAGCGGCCGGTACAACTCGCGCAACACCTGTTCCGCCCGCTTTGTCTCAACGCCGATGACCACCCGGTCCGGCCGCATGAAATCAGCCAGCGCAGCGCCTTC
>JAAXHV010000074.1:2511-4531 GCA_012270695.1 Gammaproteobacteria bacterium
CGGATTTACCTCCCTGACGATTCGCTGGACATTTCGGGCGGTGCCCACGGGCACGGTGGATTTATCCACTATCACCGTATACCCGCCAAGATAGGGCGCGATGTTGCTTGCCGCCTGGTACACGTGCTGTAAATCCGCGTGCCCGTCGCCGCGCCGGGCCGGCGTCCCGACGGCGATAAACACCAGGTCACATTCCGCGATTGACTTATCATAACCAGCCTGGAACGACAACCTGCCCTGTTCCCTGTTTTTGTTTACCAGTTCCGCCAGCCCAGGTTCATAGATGGGAATGACGCCTTCGCTGAGTTTACCGATCCTGTCGGTATCAACATCGATACAGGTAACGTTAGCGCCGAATTCAGCAAAACAAGCGGATGAAACCAGCCCCACGTAACCGGCGCCTGCCAGCGCAACCTTCACGTCCGATTACTCCCCGCCGTCAAAGTCTCATCACCCGTACGCCCGCCGGCGCGTCATCCCGATCCAGCCTGCCCTTGACGTCGTAGACAATCCCTCTTTGATCTTCCAGTAAAGTCACTATCCAATCCCAGTTATTATCAAGATAGACAGCATGGGGCACCGCCAGTATCACGGCCCTGGCAGGCTGTAAGGATTGCAGGTCAACAAGTTCCAACTGGTACTCATCCCGGACTTTATCGGCATCCGCATGGACGTCATTCACCTGCACCGGCGCGTTAAACTGTTTCAATTCACTGATGATATCGATGACCCGGGTATTGCGGGTATCACCCACGTTTTCCTTGAACGTCAGTCCCAGCACAGTAACCAGGCTGTTTTCAGGTGAACAGCCGGCCTGCAGCATCGCTTTCACCACCTGCGCGGCAATATAGTTACCCAGGCCATCGTTGATACTGCGCGCGGTCAGGATCAAATCCGGGATATAACCGCTCCTGGCCGCCCGGTAGGCCAGGTAGTACGGGTCAATGCCAATACAATGACCGCCTACCAGTCCCGGCGAAAAACGTAAAAAATTCCATTTCGTCGCGGCCGCGTCCAATACGTCGTTGGTGTCGATTTCCAGCTTGTCAAAGATCAGCGCCAACTGGTTCATCAAGGCGATATTGACGTCTCTTTGTATGTTCTCCACGACTTTCGTCGCTTCCGCGACCCTGATGGAGGAAGCCGCGTAGATGCCTGCCGTTACCACGCTCTCGTACACATAACGGATGACATCAAGCGTCGCGCGGTCCTGGGCCGATACGATTTTCACGATACTGGTGAAGGTATGCTCCTTGTCGCCCGGATTGATGCGTTCCGGCGAATAACCCAGGTGAAAGTCCCGCCCGCACACCAGGCCCGATTCCCGTTCCAGGATGGGGGCGCATATCTCTTCCGTAGCGCCCGGGTAGACGGTGGATTCATAGACCACGATATCGCCTGCCTTGATGGCGCGTCCCAGAAGCCCGGAAGCGGCAATCAAAGGCTCCATATCCGGGTTTTTTGCGTCATTAATGGGGGTTGGCACTGCGACGATATGAAAGTCCGCTTTTTCGAGCTGTTTACTATCCGTGGTAAAGGCAATACTCGCCGCGGATAATTCATCAGCGGAGACCTCGGCGGTGTTGTCGCTGCCTTCCTTGAGCTCAGCGATCCTCCGCTCATCTATATCGAAACCGATCACCTCACCCAGGCGACCGAATGCGACAGCGACGGGCAAGCCGACGTAGCCCATGCCGATCACGGAGATTTTCCTGTTTTTATTCATCCAACCTTATAATACCTTTTATACCATTCGATGAACCGTTTTATGCCTTGCTTGAGGGAAACACGGGGGACAAAATCAAACTCCTCCGCCAGCCTGGACGAGTCTGACAAGGTGTTGAGCACGTCGCCGGGTTGCGCCTCCACAAACCGGATAACAGCCTTTCTACCAATCTCCGTCTCAAGCATTTTAATATATTCCATGAGGTGGACGGCGTTCTGATTCCCCACGTTATAGAGCCGGCACCTGGCCGGGCCGGTTGCCGGATCAGGCCGGGCAGCGTCCCAGTTTTCATCC
>JAAXHV010000075.1 GCA_012270695.1 Gammaproteobacteria bacterium
AGGCACAGGGTACCGATCAAGCAGATGATCATGGTGGGAGACGGGTTTACGGATATCCCCTGTTTCTCACTGGTGAAGCAGGGGGAGGGCATCGCTATCGGGGTATACGGTGACCCGGATGACCGGGAAAAGCGCAGCAGGGCCTGGGGATTTATCGAAGACGGCCGCGTATCGAACCTGGTGCCGGCGGACTATTCGGAGAAATCCGCACTCACCCATTCGTTGATCATGGCAGTCGAGAGCCTGGCTAATCGAATCTCCCTGTCCAGGCATACCTACCAGGGATGAATAAAAAAGACAAACTGCCAATGATCTGCAGGTCAAGGTAAGCGTAACAAGACACGCTGTGAATACGTCCCTGTACGCTTGGCCCATCCGCAGTCCCTGCGGATGACAGGCCCGTCGACTGGGGCTGAGTGAAGGCACTATCGTCCATCCGCTATCCCTGCGGATGACAGTCTTGAAACGCTTACCTTGACCTGTTATCAGCCTGCAGCAATCTGTCTTGTAATTTGTTGCAACTCAGCCAGTTCGGAGACCGGTTCCAGGCAGGTAAAGCCCGTGCAGACAAACGCCGTCGCCGCCTGGTCGGTTTTTTTCTCGTCGATCAAGCCCGGCAGGTCCGTTTCCGCAGAGGGAATAGCGAAGACCAGCGAGCGCACCTCCAGCAACGGTTCGATCTCCTGTTGCCAACGAGTAATGGTTTCCTCCCGGCCGCGCAGGATGATCACCTGTCTGGGATGGTTGTATTCCAGTAACGCCATCAGCATGGCGGTACAGGCATGGGGCATGCGCTCCAGCATGTTCCAACCGCACTTCAGGGTCTTCTCCGCCGCCTCCAGGTAATCCCGCCGGCCGGTCAGGTGTCCGAGGTTGAGTAAAGCCAGGGCTGCCGTGCCGTTGCCCGAGGGCAGCGAGTCATCCGTGAAGTCTTTGCGCCGTTGCAGCAGGGTCTCGTGATCGTGTGAGGTGAAAAAGAAACCGCCGGCGCCAGCGTCGAAAAACTGCTCCAGCAAGGTATCGGCCAGTTGCATGGCAAAATCCAGCCACTTGCCTGACCACCTGCAGGACAGCAGGTGAATGATGGCGTCGATCAGGAAGGCATAATCGTCCAGGTAAGCGTTCAGGCGCGCCCTGCCGTCCTTACAGGTAGCCGCCAGCCTGTTGCCATCCCATAGGTGGTCATGGATAAACTCGAGACAGCGCAGCGCAGAGCGGTAATAATCGGGTTCCTGCAGGCGTATAGCCGCAACGCTCATGCCTTTCAGCATCAGGGCGTTCCAGGACGTCAGGATTTTATCGTCGCGGCCGGGCCGTACCCGTCGTTCCCTCTCATGGTACAGTTTTTCCCTGGCGTTTTGCAGGTTCCATTCAATTTCACTGAGGTCGCGGGATGATTTGCGGGCTATCTCCTGCGGGGTCTCCGCTACGTAGAGATGCCAGCGCCCTTCGAAATTGTCAGGTTTATCCAGGCCGGAATAGCGCACGAAATCATTGAATTCGGCTTCGCTCAACAGTCGGTGCGCCTCGCCCGGCTCCCAGGTGTAATATTTCCCCTCTTCTCCCTCCGAATCCGCGTCCAGGGAAGAATAAAAGCCGCCCTCCGGGGATTGCATCTCCCGCATCACCCAGGCCGCCGTGTCATGGGCGACCTGCCTGAAAAGCGCGCGCCGGTTGCTGCGCCAGGCATTGGCGTACAGCGCCAGCAGCGGCCCGTTGTCGTACAACATCTTTTCAAAATGCGGGATGCGCCAGCGGGCGTCCACCGAATAACGGCAGAAGCCGCCGCCGACCTGGTCATAAATGCCGCCCTCTGCCATCTTCTGCAGGGTAAAACATGCCATATCCAAGGCGCCGGACTCGGCAGTCCGGGCCTGCTGGCAGAGCAATAACTCAATATTGCCCGGGTGAGGAAACTTGGGCGCTCCGCCGAAGCCGCCGTCGCGCCGGTCAAAGGCGCGGGCCAGTTGCTCGACGCAATGGTCCACCGGTGCGCTATCGAGGGGTGTTCCCGCGGCCGCAGGTTCGCTCGTCTGAGTCTGCTCCAAAGCCTGGGTGAACGCCGTGTTCTGCTCCCTCAGGGCCGGCCGTTCTTCCCGGTAAACCTGGTGAACCCGGGCCAGCAGGGCCTTGAAGCCCGGCAGGCCATGGCGCGGTTCCGGCGGAAAGTAAGTGCCACCGAAGAACGGTGTCCGGTCTTCGGGCATCAGGAACATGGTCAGCGGCCAGCCTCCGGTACGTCCGGTAAGCAGTTGTTGCGCGGTCTGGTAGATCTTGTCGATGTCGGGCCGCTCTTCCCGGTCCACCTTGATATTGATGAAATAGCGGTTCATCAAGGCTGCGGTAGCTTCGTCCTCGAAGGACTCATGCGCCATGACGTGACACCAGTGGCAGGCCGAATAGCCGATGGACAGCAGAATGGGTTTCCCCTCCTTTCTGGCGAGCTCCAGGGCTTGTTCATTCCAGGGATGCCAGGCAACCGGGTTGTTGGCGTGCTGCAGCAAATAAGGGCTGGTCTCGTCGGCGAGCGCGTTGGGCGGGAAGGATTTGTCTGTCATTCAGGTATTATCCGCGAATAACCGCTGATGCGACAGCTTTATTTATGTATCCCCCTTTTTCCCTGGGGGCAATGATGAATAGCTGTTATAATTCAGACATTATCCAGGCGCCTGTAGCTCAGTTGGATAGAGTGCTGCCCTCCGAAGGCAGAGGCCACAGGTTCGAATCCTGTCAGGCGCGCCAGTTTTCATGGAGTCTGTAGCGGAGCATGCTGACTTTTCCCGATATTGATCCCGTAGCCGTTGACCTGGGTTTCCTGCAGATCCGCTGGTACGGCATCAGCTATATCGCGGGCATCGTCGGAGCCTGGGCGCTGTTGCATTACCGGGCGAAGTCGGGACGCTTCGGCTGGACTACCGTACAGGTCGCGGATCTCATGTTTTACGGCATCCTGGGAGTCATTGTTGGCGGCAGGCTGGGTTCGGTGCTGTTTTATAACCTGCCATATTATCTCAATAACCCGCTGGACATGGTCAAGCTCTGGCATGGCGGCATGTCGTTTCACGGCGGGCTGCTCGGGGTCATTATCGCCGCCTGGCTGTACGGCCGCAGGACCGACAAGACTTTTTTCGCGGTCACCGATTTCCTGGCGCCGGTGGTGCCCGTGGGCTTGTTTACCGGGCGCATAGGCAATTTTATCAATGCGGAACTGTGGGGCAAACC
>JAAXHV010000076.1 GCA_012270695.1 Gammaproteobacteria bacterium
GAGGACCGCTACCTGGGCGGCACCTGCGTCAACGTCGGCTGCATCCCGAAGAAGTTGTTTGTCTACGCTTCCCATTTTACCGAAGATTTCCATGACGCAGCGGGTTACGGTTGGCAAGTCCCTGAACCCGTCTTTGAATGGGACAGGCTTTTAAAAAATAAAAATAAAGAAATTAATAGGTTAAATAATATTTATTATAATTTACTTGAAAAAAATGGCGTAACACTTTATAAAGGCAGAGCTGAGATATCCGGGCCGAATACGGTTCGTGTCAACGACGAGAGCATCAGCGCGCAGCGTATCCTGGTGGCTACGGGCGGCTGGCCGCATATCCCTGATATACCCGGCAAGCAGCACATCATCTCATCCAACGAAGCCTTTTTCCTCGAAACCTTGCCGGCCTGCGCGGTTATCGTCGGGGGCGGCTATATCGCAGTCGAATTTGCCGGCATTTTTCACGGTCTCGGGGTGGACACCACCCTGGTGTATCGCGGCGACCTCTTCCTGCGCGGATTCGACCGGGAGATGCGCGAATTTCTCGCCGGACAAATGCGGCAAAAAGGCATTAAACTGAGGTTCAATACCCGCATAAGCAGCATAGACAGACAAGGCAGCCACTACCTGGTCAACACCTCTGACAGCGAGGCAATGGCAACAGAGTTGATCATGTACGCCACCGGACGGCGACCGAATACGAACGCCCTGGGACTGGAGACGGCCGGGGTGGAACTCAACGAAAAAGGCGCCATAGTAGTGGATGCCGAATACCGCAGCTCAACCCCTTCCATCTACGCCATCGGCGACGTGACCGACCGCCTGAACCTGACCCCCGTCGCCACAGCGGAAGGAACGGCCCTGGCCCATAATCTCTTTAACAACCAGTCCAGGCACGTTGATTATCGCGACATACCCACCTGTATCTTCAGCCAACCCAACCTGGGCACGGTAGGCCTGACCGAGGAACAGGCGCGGCAGGAATACGCAAACGTGGAGATCTACAAATCCCGCTTCACCAACCTGAAGCACACTTTGACGGGCAGCGGCGAGAAGACTCTCATGAAAATCATCGTGGATAAAGACACCGACAAGGTCCTGGGCGTGCACATGGCCGGCGCCGACGCCGGCGAAATCATCCAGGGCCTGGCCATCGCCCTCAAGGCCGGCGCTACCAAGGCAACCTTCGACGCCACCATCGGCATCCATCCCACGGCAGCCGAAGAATTCGTCACCATGCGCGAACCGTCTGCGTGAATGATTCATCGTCACCTTGCAAAGATAGAGGAGTAATCCCGGAAAAACTGGCGCAGGGTGGTCGGCGTGCTGCCCGTTACCCGGGTGTAGGTGTCAGTAAGCAATGCACCATGGCCTTGTGCAATCAGTTCGAACAGGTCGGAGACGGTCTCCACGTACCAGTCGTCTGGGACCCACTGCAGCAATGACTGCTTGAAGTCCGCTGCCGGCACGTCAACATAGCCGATTTCCCTGCCCATCACCTCGGATAACTGGACAGCGATATCGTGGAACGACACCAGCTCAGGCCCGGTGATCTCATAGGTTTTATCATCGTGTCCGGCATTGGTCATCACGGTCAGGATAAAGTGCGCCACGTCACGCACGTCGATGATGCCCACCTGCCCGTCGCGCATGGGCATGAAGAATTTGTCCTGCTCCACGATGGAGCCAGCAATATGATACATGTTCTGCATGAAAAAATTGGGCCGGACCAGCGTATAGCGCAAACCGGATTCCCGTATATATTGCTCGGCATCGCCGTGGTAGCGCTTCAATAATGCCGGCGAGTTCGAATCCGCCCCGTTAGCCGACATTTTCACCAGATGGCTGACTCCGGCTGTCCGGGCCGCGCCAACAAAGCCTTTTTCCAGCTCCAGTTGCTGTCTGGCATTTCCCATCAGCAAGAAAGCCTTGTCACACCCCTGCAACGCCTGTTCAACGGCGGCCGGATCTCCCAGGTCACCACAGACTACCTCGACACCGGCTTCCTTCAGCGCGCCTGCCTTGTCCGGGTTCCTGACCAGTCCCCTGGCCCGGATATCATATTCCGGCAAGAGCTTTATAATTTCCGTTCCGACCGCGCCGGTCAGTCCTGTGAATATCATCATGATTNNTATGCGAAAATTATTCTACCTGTCAGTATTGCTCTGGTTTCAGGACGCGCACACGCAGCAGGTGAACATCGCAGTTGCGTCCAACCTGACCCATACAATCACCGAAATCAATGAGGCTTTTTTCAGGGATGAGGGAAAAAAGGTCAACCTGTCGTTTGGTTCATCCGGTAATTTTGCCAGGCAGATCGTCCAGGGTGCGCCTTACAAGGTGTTTATTTCCGCCGGTAAAAAGTACGTGGACTTTATCGTGGACAATGGCCGGGAGGTAAGCAGTCTCAAGGCGCTGGTTCATGGCCGTCTCAGCCTGTATATCCCTGAAACATCGAAACTGGACAAGCAGGCGACACTTGCCGACGCGCTGAACATATTGCAATACGATGACTTCCGTAGAATGGCCATCGCCAACCCGGAGCACGCGCCTTACGGCCAGGCGGCCAGCGAGGCATTGATCAATGCCGGCGTATGGGTCGTTAACCGCAAAAAGCTGCTGTTGGGGGAAAACGCTGCCCAGGCCATGCAATTTTGTCTGTCCGGCAGCGTGGACATGTGTATCATCCCCAGTTCTTTCCTGGCGCTTGAGCAATTCTCCGGCAAGGGAAACGGTTTTACTATCCCGCAGAACTGGCACCCGCCTGTCACCCAGTATGCAGTCTTACTCGATAATAATGATGAACAAGGCATCCGCTATTTTAACTACCTCTCATCCGTGTCCAGTGGAGCCATTTTCAAGAAATACGGCTATGCCTTAGCAGAGTGAATATTGGCGGCGGATTGATATGGATTGGCAGGCCCTTAACGTTTCCTTACTCCTTGCCGTACTGACGGCGCTTATCCTGACGCCCGTCGGTATTGCCGTTGCGCGCAAGCTGGCCTGGTCGCAATTTCCCGGGCGTCTGTTCATCCAGGCCCTGATTGCCCTGCCGTTGATACTGCCGCCGACCGTATTAGGCTTTTACCTGATGATAAGCCTGGGAGAACTGTCACTAATCGGCAGGTTCTATGAAGAAATAGCGGGTGAGGCCCTGGTTTTCTCGTTTGAGGGGATACTGCTGGCGTCGATCATCTTCAACATCCCGTTTGCCGTCCAGCCGGTACAACGCAGTTTCGAGTCCATCCCTCTCAATCTTCGCGAAGCGGCCTGGTGCAGCGGCCTTTCCGGCTGGCAGACTTTCTGGAGAGTTGAACTGCCTCTTGCCTGGCCGGGTGTCGTCTCAGCGGCCATCCTTACCGTTGCCCATACACTGGGTGAGTTCGGAGTGGTCCTGATGGTAGGCGGCAACCTGGCCGGTGAGACGCGTACCGTCGCCATTGCCATCTACGATCGCGTCCAAGCTTTCGATAACACCGGCGCAGCCACCATGTCCGCAGCACTGCTCATGATATCACTCCTCGCCATCACCCTGATCTACTTCCTGACTGACCGGGTTGGTAACCATGTCCGACGCTGATGCCATCCACGTCCGGCTTAAACAGACCGGCCCGATCCCGCTGGACGTGTCCCTGAGCTGTAACACGGGCGAAATCCTGGTGATCCTGGGCCCGTCCGGAAGCGGCAAAACCACCATACTGAGAGCCATCAGCGGCTTGTACACGCCGGAATCAGGCCAGGTCCGCTGCAACGGGGAACAATGGCTGGACACCGCTGCGGGTATCAATTTACCGGTACAGCAACGGCACATAGGCATGGTCTTTCAGAATTACGCGCTGTTTCCGCATAAAACCGCGCTGCAGAACATCATGCTTCCGTTAACCCGGACCGGTAATGAACAGAACCGGACAGTCGCTGAGAACCTGTTACGCGCGATTAACATGCAAGGTCTCGGGGAGCGTTACCCGCACCAGTTATCGGGCGGCCAGCAGCAACGCATCGCCCTGGCCCGGGCACTGGCACGCGACCCCCGGGTATTATTGCTGGACGAGCCCTTTTCCGCCGTTGATCAACAGACTCGCAGGAAGCTGGTACGCGAACTGGTCAGTTTAAGACAGCGCTTCAAGCTGCCCATTATTCACGTTACCCATGACCTGAACGAAGCACGGCGTATTGCCGACCGGCTGTGCATCATCCACCATGGGGCAGCCCTGCAAAGCGATACGCCTGACCAGGTCATGAACCATCCCGATAATGCTGACGTCGCCTCCCTGATCGGCCACTATAATATTTTCCGCGGCGAGGTAATCGAGCATGATCACGATGCTGAAACCACCCATATCAAGTGGCAGGACCATACCCTTACCACACGCTATCGTCCCGAATTTGAACTCCGTACGGAAATAGACTGGGTGATCCCTTCAGACAGCATTATCCTGCACCGCCGGGACAGACCCTCCCAGGGAGAACGGGAAAACCCCATCAAAGGACAGATCGATGAACTGATCCCCCTGGGAGAGAACACCTCGATCACCATGACAACCGAGCAAAACCAGTCACTCTACTTGTCAGTACCCACTCACGTCGCCCGTCGCAACCGCCTCGCCCAGGGCGGCGCTGTCACAGTCTCACTGCTAGCGCAGGGAATCCATTTGATGAGTGCGCAATCCGGTTCATCGTGAACTCTGCTTCCGGCAACGCTGCATCGCCACCCATCCGCGGCGGGACGGCCACGGCTTCACCACCCATCCGGCCCACCTGCCCACACGTCATCAAGCGCAACAACAATGGTCACCCGCACGCCTCACACGCTGGGCACAACAACTGGGGCCGGACGTACAGGCTTGGGTCAGCCAACAACTCCAACGCCGCCCCCACCCGGAGCAGGTCTACCGAGTCTGTCTGGCTGGCTGGGCCTGCTGCAACTCAGCAAGCACAGCCGCGCAACCTGCAGCAGACACAGGTCGCCCAATGGTATGTCATCATCGGCGATAACACCCTCGCTGATGCCATCCTCGACCGGCTCAGACATAATGCGCACTGACTGACTTTGAAGGGGGAATCCATTCGAAAAAACAGGATTTTATTGACTCATCGTGAACTCGTGAGGTAAAAACACGAACACGCCATGCGTTGAACTGCCAGGTGTTCACTTTCAACCAGAATCAGTGTTCACTTTCGCCGGAATACGTATCTGTTTGAAGTGCTACCCAACTTGGGGTCTGAGCCAATTTTCAGGAACGATCACGATGATTATGACAAATAACATGAAAGACAGTTTATCCGTACGTTGGCGCCTGATTGGCCTTGCGCTGTCGGCGCTGTTGATCACGGGGTGTGCAACTAACCCGACTGCATGCATCCAAGGGAAGGGAGAGTGGTTACACGGCACTTATAACGACACATTTGACTTAGAAGACAAAAAAATCAACCGGGGTGAATCCTTCGACTACTTCATCACCCTGGCTTGCTGGGGGAGATATGACTTTGACACGGCGGTCAGACCTATGGAGCGGTTTATTGTCGGCGTGGTCGACGGCAGGAACAGGTACTATGAGGAAGCGCAGGAAGCAGACGGGACCTTGGGCAAGCGGTTTCTTCCTGTTTATGAGATTGACTACCATGTGGAGATAACCAGTCTGGACCACCCGGACAAACCGGGAGTCATTGAACAGGGAAAGCAAAGAGAATCTGGTCCGATTGGATTGGCTCCCATGCTGCGAGTTAGGGTTCCGAAAGATTTTTCATCCGGGGAGAGGCTCCGGCTGCGTATTGCTATTGAGGCCGAGGAGAGCTTCTATGCGGATTTCGGCATGTTAGGGGTGGGGGTCGTGAGAAACTGGCGCTCTCACTGACGTTGCCGGGAAGTCACAGGGGTAGGGACAATTAATTGTCGCCCTGAAAAACCCTTTTTCAGGGAGCGACTGAGCAGACCGGACGCACGTGCAGGCAGACCGGCTTCCCGCCCCGGCGCCGGGCTGTCTGCTGTCCGGGCGGGGGCTGTATTGTGGTCCGCTGACACATTCGGGCGACCGGATGCGGGCTTGTTTGCGAAACACCCGACCAGAGAGAGGTGATTGTCATGCATATTGTAGCTTCTGTTTTATGTTTAATCGCAGTCTTGTGCCTTATCTCAGACTCGGTGGTCAGCGCCTCGGAGGGGGTTGATGTGGCCGTGGAGGTGGAGGAATTAATCGACTCGATGGTATTGATACCTGGCGGGACGTTTCGGATGGGGGATGGGGCTGGCAGTGGGCACAGCAGCCAACGGCCGGTGCATGAGGTGGCCATCCGGTCATTTATGCTGGGCAGGCAGGAAGTGACCTTTGCCCAGTGGGATGCGTGTGTGTTTGACGGGGGGTGTGGGAGTTATCGGCCGGATGACAGGGGCTGGGGCCGGGGCATGCGGCCGGTGGTCAATGTTGCCTGGGAGGATGTGCAGGCGTTCATTGTCTGGTTGAACGCCAGGACGGGCGGT
>JAAXHV010000077.1 GCA_012270695.1 Gammaproteobacteria bacterium
TTCATCACATCCACTGGTGCAATATGCGGCTTAAACTAATAAAATAGTGGTTTCTTTTACGTAGAGTTTTTCCACTTGACCAATCTTGCCGTCATAACAGGCGCAACCAGCGGCATCGGCGCCGAATTTGCGCGCCAGCTCTCTGCCACGCATCAGACACTGTGGCTAATAGGAAGACGCGAGCAAAAATTGAAGCAACTGGCTGTCGAGTTACAAAAAAAGCATGATGTTGACCCGGTGGTGATGATAATGGATTTATCCGATTCCGCGGTAATTGACGATCTTGCCGTGAAGATTCGGAACCAGCCACGGTTAAGCTTCCTGGTCAATAATGCTGGTTACGCTGAAGACGGTGTTTTCCATGAGCTGGCCTGGCAGAAACACGATGACATTATGCATGTGCACGTGCAGGCTACGTTGAAACTCAGTTACGCCGCGTTAAACGTGATGGCGGCGAACGGTAACGGCAGTATCATCAATGTTTCCTCTGTCGCTTCATTCATACCAACGCCGAGCAGCCCGCTGTACGGTCCCACCAAGGCATTCATCCGCAGCCTGAGCGAGTCACTGGCAATCAGATACCATGACAGTGGAATCAGGATCCAGGCACTATGTCCCGGGTATACCATCACGGACTTCCATGAAAGGATTGGTCTTGACCCGGACACGTTTTACAGGAAATCAGGGTTTATGCGCGCATTGACATCGGAGTACACGGTGAGACAATCCTTAATTGATTTACGGCGGGGAAAAATAGTATCAATTCCAGGGTGGAATTACCGCTTGATTGTTATGTTGCTGCGCAGGTTACCACTGGGCTGGTTACACAGAATGGCCGGCAGGGGAGATAAAAGCCACCGCTATGAATAGGGATAACGACACGCCTGGGGCGGGTGCATCTTCTTCTAAGTCAGGCTGGGTTACCACTACCACTTTTAACATTGATAAACTGCTATTATCCTGAGGGGTACAACCAGAATTCAGGGGTCAGAGTAAGAAACTCGAAGACATTACTCTGACCCCATGATAAACATACAGGGGGGTTGTTAATGAATTCGTCACAACCAGGTCCACAAGAGATCAATGTCGGCCACACCGGTTTTATCGCCGCGGCCGGCGCATGGGATGAGGCCCAATCGGAACGGGCCGCACAACTGCCGGAATTACTCAGCGAGAGCAACATCGCGACGGTCCGGGTCGTTTACAGCGACCAGCACGGGCTGATGCGGGGGAAGGCGTTAAGCGCAGAGAACTTCCTGCTGGCCCTCAAGAACGGTGTGGCCGAGACCGTCGCCAACCTGGGAAAAGACACGTCAAACTACCCGGTAGTCCCACTTTTTGACCGGGACGGCGGCTTCGGCATCGAGCAAATGGGCGGCGGCGGCGACATGCTGCTAGTCCCGGACCCGATGACGCTCAAAATCCTGCCCTGGGCGCCGGACACGGCCTGGATCATCTCCGACCTCTACCTCAAAGACCGGACCCGATGCCCGTTTGACTGCCGACAGCTGATGCGCAACGCGCTCAATGCGCTGAAGGAACAGGAGTTCGATTACATCGCCGGGTTGGAACTGGAGTTCTACGTGTTCGACATAGAGGATGAGAAACTCTCGCTCAGCGAATCCGGCCAGCCGCCCGACCCGCCAGCAGTAAAGGCAATCAGCCATGGCTTCCAGTACCATGCCGAGCACCCCATGGACAGAGTCGCGCATGTGGCCGACATGATCCGGGACATGGCCGCCGGGCTGGAACTGCCCTTGCGCACCATCGAGGCCGAATGGGGCCCGGGCCAGTTCGAGGTGACGTTCAATCCGCTGAGCGGCTTCGCCGCGGCCGACTCCCTGCTGCTGTTCCGCTCCGCGGTCAAACACCTGATGCGGCGTCACGGCCTCCTGGCCAGCTTTATGGCAAAACCCGCCCTGCCTAACGTTTATTCAAGCGGCTGGCACCTGCACCAGTCATTACGCAATATGTCAACCCGTGCCAACGCATTCACGAGCGAGGACAGCCTGTTGAGCGATACCGGTTATCACTACATCGGCGGGCTGCTGGAACACGGCGCGGCGCTCAGCGCCTTCTCCAACCCGACCATCAACGGCTATAAACGCTTGAATGCCAACCCGCTGGCGCCAAACCGCATTCTCTGGGCACATGACAACCGGGGGGCGATGCTCAGGTTGGTGGGCGGATACGCCGAGCCGGGGACGCGGATTGAGAACCGGTCGGGGGAGCCTTCGGCCAATCCTTACCTGTATATGGCGTCGCAGATTTATGCGGGGCTGGACGGAGTCCGGAACGGGACGGATCCGGGAGAGCCGGTGCAGGATAATCCTTACCGGCAGACAGACAGGCCGGCTATGCCGCGTTCGCTGATGGAGGCGGTAGAGGCGTTGGATAAGTCAGCCGTATTGAGGGCCGGGTTCGGGGACCAGTTTGTTGATCATTTCCTGCATATCAAGCGGGCGGAGATTGGTCGGTTCCTGGCGCACGTTACGGATTGGGAGCATCGGGAGTATTTTGAGATGTATTAATTGTGAACTACGAGGACCGCCATTTACAGTCGTTAAAAGCGATACTGGTACAATCTGGCAAGATAGCCCCATCGCCACAGACACCACGCTGGCGAGGACAAACCATGAACTTCAATAGTATAAAACAAGCCATACCAAATAACATCGGGCCGTTGCTGGTGCTGATGGCAATGTCTGGCTGTTACAACGTGCTACCGGACACTCCGAAAACCGATACTTGGCGGTGCGTTAAACAATTTGATTGCATGGACGCGACGTGGTGGGGCAAGGCCCTTTGCGGAAATACTGTCGTTCAGGTGTCTCGCACTCTTGAGGGAAGTAAAGAAGAAACAACGGGAACACTGACTACAGCAGGTGTGACATATCAGGCCAAGTATAAGCTCGTGGGGGTAAATAAGGTTTGGTATTATCAGAGCCAAGGGAGGGATTTATTATTTGCAATTCTTCCTTCAGGGGAAGGGGTGAGCGGCGGGGTCAGAAATGATGGTGAATCGTATCTTGTAAGCACAAAACTTTGGTGTATCCATCGAGATCCATGGTAATAGAACGTAACGAATACCCGCCAGAACTCCATCACGTACTTCAACAGGTTCTTTGAAAACAAATAGGATGAATGGGTTTTCATCGATAAAGAAGAAGATATCAAACAGTGCTCTTGCATGACTATATTCAAAGCGATATCGATCGATATCTTGATTTTTCATGCTTTTGTATAAAGCAACTAAGCCATCAAGTTTCATCAGGTAACTCATAAGCTTGCGCATCTTATATCAGGAGAATTATTCCACCAAGTCGGAGTTCCCACGCAGAAACTCATCCATAGTAAGCCCAACATCTTTTGCGATTTGCCGCAGTAAAATTGGAGAAATATCACGGCCCTTATGGAATGGAATAGTTGTTGCTCTGCCGTCAGGATGACGAAACTGCCTGTGTGAGCCGCGGCGCCTTGTTTCTTTGAAACCTGCAGAGTTCAGTAAACGCATTACTTCCTGCGGTTTAAGAACAGGGACTTTTGACACTTCCTAGACTACAGCGATTTGTTGGGTGCCTATAAATTCAGCTTCCAGTTCAGGCATGCCATCTTCAAGTAACATAGCGATGACTTCCTGCATGTTTTTGTTCAGTTCATCCAGGGTTTTTCCCTGGGAATGGGCGCCCGTAAAACCTGGCACATAGCCCACATACAGCCCCGTTTCCTTGCAGTGTTCGACAACTGCCGTGAAATTCATGTTAATACCTCAATACTCTCAGAAAGGGTCAGAAACCATTCAGACGTATGTACAGGATAGATGATCCGGGTTTACACATCAATACTGGGGCAATCCATTGTAAATTGCTAAACGATAGGTTGGTCAGGTTAAGGGGAAGAAGTCAGCAAAAATAATTACGACTTCCCATACACATCCTCAATCCTGCAAATACTTATCTGCCAGTCTTCCAGCCAGGTGGAACGGGCCTTGTTCTTGGCTGCAATATGCTCGCTATCCTGTCTCCAGGCATTGATGGACTCAAGAGAATCAAAATAGGCGATCGCGAGTTTGAACGGACTGTTTGATGCGGATTCCAGACCCAGAAAACCCTCTATTTCCTGGACCCGGCCGTACAGTTCAGCGAGCATTCTTTCGTGTGCCTCCTCAGGACCCGGCGGTGAAATATAGTCAAGCAGGTCCGACCCTATCCTGTCGGTCTCGGACCTGCCTGGTTTATTGGTCAAAGTCTTTAGCCAGGTGTCGTTCAGCAAGCATGGACTTATGCAGGATACGGATAATATCGATGGTGCTACCTGTTACCTGGTAGTAGATAACATGCGAAACAACGGGTAAAGCTCGAATGCCCTCTATGGATTGATTAATTGACCGGCCAAGTTTCGGGTGTTCAGTGAGCCGATTAAAGCCGGCTTCCAGCGTGTAAATATAAGCTTCTGCAGTATCTATACCGAATTTTTCACATCCGTAGACGAATATGTCGAGTAAATCGTCATCCGCAGCCTGACGTACCTGGAAGGTGTATTTACCGGCCACTGACGCGTTTTCTTGCCCTGGCTAAAAACTCGTCAGTGTTCCAGTTTTTCATGACGGGGCTGTTTTGTCCCCTGATGAGTTCGGCCCTCAATGCCCGTAACTTCATTTCTTCATAATCAACGTTAGATAGGACCACGGCGATAGGTTTGCCATTACGAGTGACTCTCACCGGCCCTCTTTGTGATTTGGTAAGCACTTCGCCAAATTCCCGTTTGGCATCGGTTGAACTGTAGGTTTCCACTATATATCCTCGACAATATGATTAGTTTGTTTCTTATGAAGCTAAGGAGCAACCTCATTTTGAAACTTGAAGATTAATCACCTTAATTAGATTAATTATTATACCTTTTTGTCTACCTGTCAACGAAATATCCAACGGGCAACTGAACCTGACAAAGTCAGCGTGCTGACCCCGAAGCGTTGCGCGAGGGTAGCTTTTGCTCCCCTGGCACCAGGACGAATGCCCATCGCTGCCCGGATCTCATATATCTCCTCTGGCAGTCCCTCTGCCGGAATGCCCTGCATCAGGAACGCGGCATGACCCTGTCCTCTCACCCGGTTGCGCCAGCCTGCGGAACTCAATGATGAATACACCCGGGTAACTGGCAGGACGCCCACCGCCCCGCGCCAGTTCTTCCGTGACTACTCGCCATTCTTTGAGAAGAGATGATTTATCCGTAGATGATGCACCCCCGCTTAAAGCATGCAGGGGCATGAGTGCCTTCCAATTGCTGGACAAAATAGATGAAGGACACGTCTCAAGCCGCCTTCTTAGGCCGCGTAGTGATTTTCAGTTCCCGTCCGATCCTGGCCAGCATATTCACCAGCGCATCAATGCTGAATTTGAAGATATGATCATGCATCAGCGCACTCACTTCAGGCTGGTTGATACCCAGTAAGGCCGCGGCATCCTTCTGCTTGAGTCCTTTTTTGTGGATATATTCCTTGATTTCTATTAGTAATATTGCCCGGACTTTCAGGTTGGCAGCTTCCTGTTTATCAAAACCGATATCTTCAAAGACGTTGTCTGTCGTGGTATGTTTCACCGCGTTACCTCTTGATCTGCTTTAGCCTGTCTTTGGCGAGAGCTATGTCTTGTAAGGATGTACGTTGAGTCTTTTTACGGAATGCATGAAGGACGTAGATAGACTCACTGAATTTGGCAATATAAATAACCCGGTATTGTCCTTCATACTGGACACGGATTTCATTCACACCTTGTCCGATACTGCTCATAGGCTTCGAATCAGCAGGATTATAACCCAGTTGTACGCTCATTAGTTTAGAACCAACTATTTTCCTGACCTTATCCGGGAAGGCTTTTACATCTTCCCTGGACGTACCTAACTATGTAATCCGTTTTAAATTCGTTATACTGAATTATAGAAAATCATCTATAAAATCGTCAACGAAATGTTTATCCTGTGTATCATTGCTTGA
>JAAXHV010000078.1 GCA_012270695.1 Gammaproteobacteria bacterium
TGGATGGACGTGGTTTTGGTGCCATCCGCCAGGGTAACTTCCATATCGTTATACGATACCCCGAAAGCTACGTCCAGACCCTCAGAGGGAGTGACGAACAACTCGGCCTCAAAACCCACGCTCTCGGCATCCGGGGCGCTGTACACGTTAGTGGCCAGACCGACGATGGTGAATGCCTGGAAGTCTTTATAATCGTTGTAGTAGGCAGAAACATTCAACCGCGCGAGACCATCCATCAGGGATGACTTGAAACCGAGTTCAAACGCATTGAGTTCTTCTTCTCCAAATCCAAACTGTCCCAGGAAGTCGTCCGCCGCGGTGGCATCGAACGGCGCATTGAAGCCGCCGCCTTTCACGCCCCGGTTCCAACTGGCATAGACCAGCCAGTCATCATTGGGTTGCCAGTCAAGCTCTGCCTTGGCCGACCACAGACCCTCTTCGTAAACGTCTCTGTGCTCGCCTAAGGGGACAAGAATATTCGGATTGCCGTTGCGCTTCACACTGCCGTCATTGATAAACGACACAACATTATTCATATAATGGTAATCGACCTGCTCATCAATCCAGCGAAACCCGCCGATCAAGGTAAACTGCTCGCTGAATTCGTATTCAAGCTGGCCGAACAGCGACCAGGAATCTTTTTCCTGGGTGTAGGGTGAGTCGAGTCCGGTATAGTTGCCTTGGCCATCCAAACCTGCCGCACCTGACGGGTCTATGCCCAGCAAGGGGATCTCCGCGCCGTTGGAATCGGCGAGTTCGATATTCAGGTAATAAAAACCGGCTACCCAGCGCAGCCTGTCAGTCTCCCCGTTTAAACGGATCTCACTTGACCATTGTTCGGCATCGGTAGTCAGGTAAAAGTTGAAATCGGCAAGCGGGCTGGCATCGGAATCCTCGATATAGTCGCGTTCCACACTCTGGCGGTCCAGGATGACGGTCAGCAGCTTGTCCCCCAGGTTCCACTTAAATGTGCCAGTGAACCCGTAGGTTTCCAAATCATTGAAGCCAAGCTTGTCGTAGTCGCCGGCGAAATTGTCACCATCACCGTCGCAATAACCGTTGAAGTTCGTGACCAAGGCGCAATTATCCTGTTTGATGCCATTGCCTACGTCATCAAACGTGCCGCTCACGTTCTCGAAAAAGCCGGTGCGAATCTCCTGCAGTGAATAACGGGCGTTCAACAGCAGGGAAAAATCCTCGCTGGGTTCAAACAAAAATTGAGCCCTGCCCGCATAGTCGTTGGCATTGTTCAGGTCATTGTCCGGATCCACGCGGTTGTCGATGTAACCGCTGTTGTGATGCGTGGCAACGGAGAGCCGGGCAGACAGCCCCTCCGTCAACGCGCCGGTGACCGCGCCCTGGAATTTCACCTGATCATACTCGCCCACGGTGACCTGGCCGTAACCGCCGAACTCCTGCTCGGGTTTGTTGGTGACGAAGTGAGCCAACCCGCCGGTGGCGTTACGGCCGTACAAGGTGCCTTGCGGTCCGCGCAGGATCTCCACCCGTTCCATGTCGAACA
>JAAXHV010000079.1 GCA_012270695.1 Gammaproteobacteria bacterium
ATTGGGAATTGGAGGTTTGAGGCGGCGGGAAGGGCCGGCTTCTTGAACTGTTTCGGTCTGGCTTCCCTGTTTGCGCTTGCCTTTTGTGTTCTTGATCATCTCCAGGAAATTCCTGATGGTGATCCGCTTTATCTCCTCTATCTGGCCGGCCCAAGCCTTGTTATTGCCCACGAAAACGGTCAGGCCTTCCATCGCTGCGCACATGTACAAAGCCATCCGTTCCGCCTCTTTCCTGGTCAGGGTAGGGTTGATTTGCGGGATCAGTTCGTTCAAAGGCAACCTGGCCTTTGCGTACAGATCATCGACCAGATCGGCAATTTGGGGATCATGATTGCCCAGAGCCCACAATTCCGGGAAGAATGAGGTCGTCTCAGGAGTATTCAGGTCATCAATCCAGAATTTAAGTACGGCCTGCAGTTGTTTTTCAGGAGAATATCCGGCAATTTTCCTGCGGCGTTCAAATTCTTCCAGATAATCATTGATGACGTATTCCAGCAGGTCCCGTAACAGATCTTCCTTGGTGCGGTAATAATAATTGAGATTGCCGATGGTAATGCCGGCGCTGGCTGCGACCTTGCGCATGGTGAAGCCTCCGTAACCGGCTTCTATGAACACCTCCCTGGCTGCATCCAGGATACTGATCAGACGAGTTATCCCTTTTTCATTGGTAGCCGTGCCAGACCGGTTCAGAGCCTTGCGCTGCCGAATTAGCATGAGTATCTGTGTGCTCACAAGTGGAAATTTCCGAACATTCTAGAAGATTGAGAATAATTTTCATAATTTTGTTATAGGACTATTGACCTATTTAGACATTTGTCCTAAAATAATACTGTGTCTAATGTTCGGATGCATGATTTGTCTTCAATACTCATCCGCGGGAGTAGCAAATGGTAAACAGAACTATAATCTTCCTGGTGGCTTTCTCAGTTACCGGGCTGGTCAATGCCCAGGTGCTGGAAGAGATCATCGTCACCGCGCAAAAGCGCGAACAGAACATACAGGACGTCGGCATAGCCATCAGCGCGTTTTCCGGCGAGCAGATGCGTCAACTAGGCTATACCAACGCCCAGCAGATCACCGCACTGGCGCCCGGCGTTCACACCGTCCAGCCAAACGGCGAAGCCAACTATGCCCTGGCAATCCGCGGCGCGGCCAACAGTGACTTCGTCGCCAACCAGGAGAGTCCCGTTTCCCTGTACGTGGACGAAGTGTATATCTCGCAGATGTCTGGCGCCGGCTTCATGTTGTTCGACATGGAACGGGTGGAGATC
>JAAXHV010000080.1:0-963 GCA_012270695.1 Gammaproteobacteria bacterium
CCAGTCTCTTGCCTCACCGGGAGACTCCCACAACGCAGCCCTGTAATTCGGATCATACACGATAATAACCCCTGTCTTACGCAATGATCTCAACAAGATCAACAGGGTCTCCCTGTACTCGGGGCTGAGTATGGCGATTGATATACCGGATAAATAGAGTACGTGAAAACCCTTCAGGGAATGTTGCAGGCTTGCGGCGTAATCATCCCTGAACAAATCACGCGCCGCGGACTGATCCCGGTCATAGCTGAAACGGCGCTCTCCGTCGGGGCTGGTTGAAATGGTGTAGCTTCCCGGCAATTTATCCCTGAAACGTCTGACAAGCCCGGTATTGATGCCCTCGGTCTTCCAGGCCGCCAACATCGCATCGCTGTTTGCATCTGCTCCCACTGCAGTAATATAAAACAGGTCTGTCCTGCCTCTGTCCAGCAGTCTTGCCATGTAGGTCAGGGTATTCAGCGTATCGCCGGAAAATGCCGGAGAGACATCATGAGAGGCATCGGTTCTGCGTTCGATCATACACTCACCGATTGCCACAATCCTGGTCGGACTGTCGCATTTCCAGTCAACCATAAGGCTTGACTCGTTTGTAAGCAGCCCCCAAAACCCTCTTTATACAAACAGCGGGAGAGCCTGAGTTTCCATTCACTATGTTATGTTTCACCTGATGTAGTTACAATGACTGAATCAGTATAAGTTAACAGCTAATGCCATGAAACCCATCACGGACATTATACCTACGGGCAGTATTGTTCCGGTCTGTACCATCAACAACCCCGACAGGGCGGTAGCGCTGGTCCATACGTTACAGGGTTGCGGTATTCACTTCATCGAGATCACCCTGCGTACGGAGGCCGCGTTTACGGCTGCTGAAAACGTGATCCATGAATGTCCTGACATGCATGTAGGCCTCGGCACGGTAACCTCAGTCGGTCAACTGCACCGGGCAAAAGAGATGGGTGC
>JAAXHV010000080.1:1128-13679 GCA_012270695.1 Gammaproteobacteria bacterium
TTTTGCCCTACAGGCGGCCTGAATGAAAATAACGCCAGGGAGTACCTGCGACAGGACAACGTGTTCTGCATCGGCGGGAGTTGGCTGGCGGCACCCGAAAAGATTGAAGCTGCTGACTGGAAAGGTATAGAAAAAACAATACGACAGTCATCTGAACTCAGATAAACCCACCGGGCCATTTTCTTGCAGTATGATAGACACGCAGGATTTCTAATGTGTTTCTCTTGACTCGATAAGGTACAACATAAGGAGTACCCGACAACACCAGCTCTCGGGTCCCAGAAACCCTGCCGGTCCTGCCAAGATAAGGATGTTCGCTCAAATGCTGGATCTCACTGTAAATCACATCCAGCGTTTTTTCAGCAGCGAGTGGATTTTCTGCAAGTATGTAATCAAATATTTCGATTAAATCCTGCTCAGCTTCTGGCGACATCCTTATCTTCATTTATTCTCAGATACTGTGTTACTTATGTTTGATTCTTTCTCGCAGGTTTTCAACAACCACCTCAAAATCCCTGCTGGCACCATTTTCAAGCGACTTTTGTGCCTGCTGGATGCCTTCAATTTGCCAAACCTGTTCTGAAATATATTGCTTTAATGCAGCTTCTATTACTCGCTCTCTTGGCTGCCCTAATACCTCGGCGAGTTCGTTCAGGCCGGCCGAAATCTCTTCAGTTGTATGAATAGTAATGTTTGACATTAATCATTCTTCCGAGTTGAAGTGCTCCAATTATCTATGTCGGTATGGGGACTGTCAATTCTGGTGTATATCCATCATTTCTTCGATGACGGCATCGGGATAGCTGAGCAGTTTTCCAAACTGCCTTGCTATATCCCTGCGCTCCTCGCCCGTATAAGAACCGGATTCCACTAAATCGGACTTCCTCTTTTTTAAAGCCAGATACTCGTCAAGAGTTGCTCCTTTATAGATTAACAGCACGTGTTTGCCCAGGGCCACGTCTGCCGGAAACAGGTCGGTCACAATCAAATCCGTCTCGCGATAGAGCATCACCTCCTCTTCCCGGGCAATCCGCTCTGCGTCTTCCAGTAATGCATCCATTTCCCCTGGCGTAACTGCCGCGCTCAGTGCCAGGGTCTTGACGCCGACCCTGACCATCTCCGCGAAGGTGGCCAAACCGCCTAACCGATAAGAACGTTGATCGATTTGACTGTTCATGTTTGCTGATTCTTGTGCAACACACAGGTTTGGAATGATCAGGAGCAGAAAAATAATTGAGCCGATTATTCTACGCAAGGCCGACTCTCCGCAATCCGACTTAAATCGTTCCCATATTTTATTCTTCCCTGGTCAGCAAAAAAACTCTCCCACCCGACAGCGGGAGAGTTCACCAGAACTGAAAGCTTTACAGCGGTATTAACCGTCAACGCTCTGTGTTGCCGTGATTACTTACTGTACAGACGCACGTTCACACCCGCTATACGGAAGTGTGGCCTTATCCTGAAACCACCAAGCCCGAAGTTTTCCTGGGTGCCGGTGTAATAGTTTTTATCAAATACGTTTTCAATGTAGCCGGTGATACTCCAGCCGTCACCGGATATGCCGGCGCGCAGGTTTACTACATCATAACTGGGCACCCTGGTCGGGAAGTCAGGGCGAGGCCAAGGGAAGGGGACGCCGTTGCCGAAGCCGGAACCGTTAAACTGGGTATCATAACCACGCTCCCGGGTAACTTCATTATCCAGAATTTCCAGTCCTGCTACTGTCGCCTCGATGTCAGACGTGATACTGCTGCGGTAACTCCACTCCGCCCGCAAAAAGCCGTCGACACCACCTATATTGACATCGTATTGCCCAAACAGGTTGGCGGTCCATTTCGGCGCCCTCGGTACTGTCACTCCATCAATGTCAAAGCCCATATTGTTTACTACAAACGGATCGTCTGCGCCAAAATCCTTGAATTCGGCATCAAGGTAGCCCACGCCGCCACCGATGAGAAAGTTATCCATAACCAGAGCCTGGGCCTCCAGCTCAAACCCCAGAGATTCGGCCTTGGAGTTGACTATCTGGAAGTTATTCAATATCTCATCCTCCCTGATGACAATTTCAACTGTGGGTATCTGCAAATCCTCCCAGTCCATGAAGAAGAAAGCGCCGTTAACCTGCAACCGGTTGTCCAGCCCACGCCACTTGGCGCCGACCTCATAATTCCACAACGACTCTTTCTTGAAAGGAATAGTCGAACCATCGGCTTCAAAAATCGTCAACCCGCCCGGCTTGTAACCTCTCGATACGGACACATAGGCATTCAGGTCATCATCAGGCGACCAGTTCAACACAAAGCGCGGGGTGATTGAGTCCGAACTGGCACTCCCCGTCAGGTACCCCCTCGTCAAACGGGGATCGCTGGGATCCGGTGTATCGAAATTCCTGTATTCGTCCAGGGGTTGCTGGGAGAATGGAACCCCGCGGTTAAAGCGAAATTCCTGGGACCTGATGTCATGCTCGGTATAGCGCACACCCACTGTCGCCTTCAGTTGTTCAGTAAACTGCCAGTTGAGCTCGGAAAATACTGCCCAGCTTTCCGAATCGAATGTGGATATATTGGCGCCGGCAATAATATCACCGGGATTCAAACAGAAGCACAAGTTCTGTACATGAAAAGGATCCAGGGTTCCATCAGGCAGAATGGCTCCCCCGCGGGCAAACAGGACATAGAAACCGTCATCGCCGATAGGACTGACGCCATAAGTATCGGCGTCGTCATTTGAATAGAACCCCCCAAGGGTCCAGTCCCAGTTATCACGCTCGATGTTAAAACGGACCTCCTGGCTGACAGTATCACCAGTACGCCCGCCATAAGTCTTGTACAACGAATACTGGACCAGGTCCTGGTCGAATTGACGGTGGCTAGTTGTCTCCATGACACCCGTGATGGAGCGTAAAGACCAGCCGTCACCCTGGTAATTCAGCCTGGCGTTGAAGATGTTCTGACGGTTCTTGTTGAACTCGTAAAAGTCCTTGTTGATCACCCGACGCTCATCCGGGTAAAAACCCGATCCGGCATCTACAGGAAAAATATTCTCATAGACATCGAACGTATCAGCTCCCGGCGAAGTCGGCAGGACGAAGGGGGTTGAATTAGGCGTATCGAAGTCCATTATCCCGGAATTAACATTTGTGTCAGTCCCGTCATTTTCCACCGTGCGCATAAACGAAACATCAGCCGTAAATGCCTCAGTCGCTTCCCAGCGGGCTGCTACGCGAAAACTGATGTGATCGTAGCCGTCATCATTGCCGGTAGGGCTTAAGTTAATGAGAAAACCATCGCTTTCCTCGTAGTAAACATTACCACGGACAAATAAATTATCTGTAATTGGCGCATTGATGATGGCGCCAACCTCCCAGGTATTAAAACGGGAATAACCACCGCTTATTTCGTATTCCATCTCATCATGGGGAAGTCTCGTCGTCAGGTTCAGTGCGCCGCCGGTTGCGTTACTGCCGAAATAGGTGCCCTGCGGGCCGCGCAGCACCTCCAGACGCTCCAGGTCATGAAGTTGGGGGTTCGCAGTCTTGGTCGCGTTGTTGGCGATGTTGAATTCATCCAGGTATATGCCAAAGCTATTGGACAGCCCGCCAACACCGGTAAAGGTATTTGCGAAGTCGCTGACGCCACGCATGCTGATGCCCACTGTGCGATGGCCCGTTTCACCATCTTCGGTGAAATTGACATTCGGGGTAATCTTGAAATAGTCCTTTGCTTCCCTGAGGTGCTGCTGTTCAAGCCTGTCCCCGGAGAATGCAGTAATCGAGACAGGCACATCCTGCAGGTTCTCTTCGCGCCGTTGTGCTGATACAACAATTTCCTCTAACTCCTGTGCCGCGACAGGGGGTGAAAAGGCTATAACCACCAGTACAAAAAACCAGTTATATTGCTTCATAATTTTTCTCCCGAATTACAACAACATGTTTCCAGACTGGGGTCACACCATACAAGATATCTGGCCAGACTGGAATAACGGATAGTTTAGACCTGAATTAAATTAATAACAACTTATTATTCAGGTGCAACATTTATGCGACAAAATCGCCCTGACTTACGACAAACGTCACAAATGCGGGCATCTGCAGCTTGTTCAGATGCAGGGTTTCAGCACCTTCAATGTGTCGATAATCCGCTTGAGCCCCTGCTCAACTTTATCGGGTTTTGTCCTGCCGTAGCACACGCGAATATACTTGTCCCCACTCGGGCCGTAATAATTACCCGGCGTTACGAGCACACGCGCGCTTTCCATTAATGACTTCGCTATTTGTTCGCCGCTTCCCAGGCGTGAAATATCGGCCAGGCAATAGGTGCCGGCTTCCGGCAGGTTACAGGAAACCCCCGGAATACTGTTAAGGGCTGCCGTTGTTTTTTGCCTTAGTTCATCCCACTCCTCAATCCAGTCACTGAGAAAATCCTGCGGGCCGCGCAAGATATCGACACCGGCCCGCAATGCTGCCGTATTCGGGGTAAAACTGCTCAACATGTAATAATGCCTGAGCGCATGAATGACCTCAGTGGGACCTGTAATATACCCGGCCTTGAGCCCGGCACACAGATAACTTTTGGCGAAACTGGAAACGCAGATAACGTGGTCACGCATTTCCGGAATGGTAATCATCGAGACAAATTGATGCGGTGGATAAACGACTTTTTCGTATACCTGATCTTCGACTACTACAACGCCATGCCGGCGCAGCCGCCTGCCCAGGCGCTCAAGTAGACCCCGCCGGAAAACGTGACCGGTGGGGTTATCGGGATTGACGAGAATAAAGGCCCGGGTGTGCGGATTCAGGAGTTGCTCCAGGTGCGCTTCCATGGCATCAGTGTCGGCTGACCAACCTCCAGCGCTGGTCAGCGGGATCGTCCTGACAGTCGCGCCCAGGTAGGCAGGTATCAGATAAGATAACGTATAACCCGGGTCGAAAGTGATCACTTCATCGCCCGGGTTTAACAGCACGCTGAGGATAGCAAACAGGCCATCACCCGCGCCGTTACACGGTATCACTTCACTTGTCGGGTCAACTTCAACATTGAACTCATTGCGAAATTTATCCGCCACCGCCCGGTTGAATTCCGGCACGGGTTGAATTTTCAAGTAGCCTTCCTCAACTGCATTCACACCCGCCTGTCGAATGTGAGAAGGAACCTGTTGCCAGCCTCCTGACAGATTAAGAAAAATAGTCTCGGGGTCATGCAAGACCTGTTCAGGAATTTCATCAAAACGATGCCAGGCCGGATGGGATTCAGCATGTCTCAAGCCACTACTGAATTTTATTCCTGTTCCGCTGATATCAGGTTCGGGCATTCTTATCATCTTACTTGCTTACACCGACAAATACAGCCTACTGCCTCGTGTTTTCAAATCGGCACACACGATACATGAACGCGAGGAACAGAGAGACCGTGAATGCAAACGAGACACTGTATAAAACAAACATCGGTTGTCCCGCAATAAAAGGCTCAATCCGGTTAAAAACAGTCACTACCGGCCAGAGAGAGGCGATAATCAATATTGCCGCACCAAGTAAATATATCTTTTCCCAGTTTTGTTCAGCATATACCGTTGCGGTTTCTCTGCTGGCAGCTTCGAACTCGGCAACGATGCCGGCAGCATTGGGCCGCGTCAGCAGACTGACAAGCCAGAGGGCAATGATATTCACCAGCAGCCCGATCAAACCCGCATGAACACCAAGAGGATTTTTGATCGGACCGAAAGTAAACCAGGCCAGCGTTGCAATACCGGTCGTCAAACCGGCTATTGCTCCCCAGCCGTTACAGCGCCTGAAATAAAGGGCACTTAATACGGAAGGCAAAAACTGTACGCCTATACCCAGAGCAATCAGGGAAATATAGGTGATCGTGGCCGGCTTGGTGATGGAGAGAGCATAAGTCACCACGATAACGAAGATGATCAGGTACTGGATGGTCCGTTTCAGAGTTTGTTCTTGCATGTCAATGTAAGGACGCACCAGATCATTGCCCACAGTAGACGCTGCCGCCAGACTCATCGCCGAACCGGAAACCATCGCCGCGGACAGTCCTCCCGCGCAGAGCAGACCCACAAGCCAGGGTGGCGCGATCTCGAGTATCATGACGATCATTATGGTATCTGCTTCCAGCAGGCCGGGTTTTACCAACGCGCCCGCAAAACCGATGATCAATACGGCGTATACGGCAAGAGCATAGATGGGGGCGATAATCGCCTGTTTACGAATGAAGGACGGCTGTTCTGCACTGTAGAAGTTTATAAACAGGTAGGGGCCCATGTGTATGCCCAGGAAGCTGACCAGGATTGATGAACTCCAGAAAGCGTAGCCGAAGGTAGTATCCGTTTCGGATAGTGTCAGGTGAGTCGGCATAGTCCGGGCAAGGGTGCGATACAGATCTTCCAGACCGTTGAAATATTGTGTCACCACCACGACCGCGATAGTGACAATGATGGAAAGCATGAATATGCCCTTGAAAATGGCAACCTTGCTGATTGACCTTAATCCGCCAAGCACTACGTAGATAGTAACAACCACAAATGCGATCAGACTTCCGAGCCAATAGGGCACCAGGCCCTGTGTAGATACCTCGAAGATGTAGCCGGCGCCTATCATTTGCATGGTCAGATTAGCGATAAGCGCAAAAATCGCAACAATCGCAGCTAAGGCTCCCAACGGCCGACTCTGAAACCGGGTGGACAAAAACTGGGCCTGAGTCATGAGTCCGAGTTTTTTACCGGCGCGCCATACTTTTGGGCCGAGCCAGAATGACATCATGGAACTGAGCGCAATAGCCACCAGGGAAAACAATACCGGGGCGCCGTAACCATAGGCCCAGCCGGGAAATCCCAGAAAGGTGCCGGCGCTATAAAATTCGGCAACCCCAATAAAAAAAATCGGCCAGAGGCCCAGGCTGCGCCCGGCGATAACGTGGTCGCTTACTGTTGTGTTTTCCGTGGCGCGCCTGGGAATGCCCAGGTACAGGACGATGCCAAGAAAAACAATGATAATCAGCAGGACCATCGGCGTGCATAATTCCCGGCTGTCGTAAAATGCCAGCCTGTACTGTCGATGCGGCAGAAAATTAACAACACGCCGTCAGGTACTCACTGTTTCAACCAGTCCTGCCGGGGAGGAGAAAAGATATCGAGGACAAGCGTATCCTCTACTACCTGATCACTGTGTTCGGTGCCTGCGGGGATATGTACAATATTGCCTGCGTGAGCCTCTATTTTATTATTGTTGGACTCGTAAACTGCCCTGCCTTTGACAAAAATCGTCACCTGTTCGCTGGACATCCTGTGGGCTGGGAAAGACACACCTTTCGGGACAAAAATCTGCGCCAGCATCATGTTGTCAACAGTAAGCAGTTGCCTGGTGATACCACCACCGAGTTGTTCGATGGCTACCTCGTGCCACTTGTAAAGTTTCATCAGTTTATCCTCCGACTGCAAATTGGTTCCGGACTGCATGTTTGACTGCATGTTTGAACTTGCGGCAAATTCAAACTTGCGGGCTAGTAGCTGGAACATGTCGATCCTATAATAGATTTGATGAAAATCGAATTTTCACCTGATCTGATTCTCTACAACGGGAAGATAGTGACTGTGGACAGTCATTTTTCGGTAGTGGAGGCGCTTGCGGTCTACGACGGGAAATTCGTTGCCACGGGCAACAGCGCAGATATCCGGGAGCTGGCGGGCAATACTACGAGAAAAGTGAATTTGCAGGGCCGCTGTGTCGTTCCGGGCCAAATGGATAACCACGTGCATTTCATGCTGGCCGGTCTTGACGGCTTGCGTTCGGGCGCCAAAGTCAATATTGCCACCCTCCAGTCGATCGAAGAAATACTGGATGCAATCCACAAACGCGCGCAAAACACTCCAAGGGGCGAATGGATCGGTACGTCATGCATGTATCGCGGCGCATTAAAAGAAGGACGATTTCCAACACGAGACGACCTGGATAAAGTCGCCCCCGATCATCCTGTTTACATTTTTCAGTCCGGCAAGAATATCATCGCCAATAGTTATGCATTGAATATGGCGGGTATCGGCAGGGAAACGCGCAACCCGGCAGAACCTGAAGGTTGGATTGTCAGGGATGAGAATGGCTTGCCGACGGGACACCTGATTGCAGGCGCCGGTGATTTGGCGCGCAAGCTCTGGTGGGAACAAGCAGGACAACCGGTCAAAAAATGGGATTTTTTATATTTTGACCAGGAAACCCAATTAGCGGCAATCAAGGCACAGCAAGCTGTATATCATGCCTGTGGCGTTGTCGGTGTGCGCGACATGGGGGTATCCATAGACGAACTGGATACTTATATCGAAGCGAACCGGCGCGGTTTACTCAAAATTCGAACCGACCTTATCCTGGGACTGCCTGCCAGGTATATGACAGAGGCGGAGATCATCACCTCGTTGAAAAGTTATTTCGGTCCGAAACAGCACCTGGGTGATGACATGCTCAAAATCGGCGGCATAAAACTGGTCGTGGTCAATGATGGCTGGTGGGCCTATAGTCCTGAGAAAGCGCGTTTTTTGATCCAGGAATATAACAGACGTGGCTGGAATATGAGTATCCATATCAACAGCGGAGGCGCAGGTGACTCCAGCGAATTGGTCATAGAGGCGCTGGAAGAAGCGGATAAGGAAAACCCGATTGCCGGCCGCAGAATAAGTTTCGAACACGGCTTCGGCCTGGGCAAGCCGGATCATATCCGCCGGTCGAAGTCCCTGGATATCATCTTTGGCGCGAATCCGGTACTGTCTTACTATGCCTCAGCCCGTTCCATGCGCATGCATGAAATCATGGAACAGGTCCGCATCGCGAAAATGACCGAGACTGACCCATGGAAGCGGACTGTGCGCGACTGGGGATTACCGTTGAGAGATTGGTTTGACGCGGGCCTGGTGGTAACCGGCGGCTCGGACAACCCGGCCGTTGTTTATGATCCGGAACAGCCGTTTCTCGGCCAATATTCAGCGCTTACCGGCCATACTCTGGCCGGAGTTTTGTTGCCGGGTCAGACCATTACCCGTGAACAGATGTTGCGCATGTATACCATTAATGTGGCTTATTCGTGCTGGCAGGAAGATAGTTGCGGCTCCATTGAAAAAGGCAAACTGGCTGATATGGTGGTCCTGGACAGGGATATTCTTGACTGCGCAGATGAGGAGATAAGAGATATACAGGTATTGCAGACTTACGTTGGCGGTGAACTGGTATTCGAGAACAGTCATTGATTGGCCATGCACACAGACCTGTCGTTTCAACAAAACAGTAAGCGCGGCCCATCCATCCCGGTCACAATACTGACCGGCTTCTTGGGGAGCGGTAAAACAACACTCGTCAACCATATTTTAGGATCCGGACATGGCTTGAAGGTCGCGGTCATCGTCAATGAATTCGGCGACATCAGCATTGATGACAAACTGATCAGTCACCAGGCGCAGAATATTATCGAACTGGCAAATGGTTGTATCTGCTGCACTATGCAGGGTGACCTGTTGCAGGCCATTCACCAGGTGACAGACGCTTCGAACGACATCGATTACATCTTGCTTGAAACATCCGGACTGTCCGACCCCCTACCTGTTGCCGCCTCCATCCTGACTAATGAACCGGCTGACGTTGTTCGGCTCGACGGCATCGTTACCCTGGTTGACGCCTGGAATTTTGATGCCAACCTGGAGAATGCCGAAGTTGCATTCAGTCAATTGGTCAACACCGATTTGATACTGATAAATAAAGTTGATTTGGTAGAGGAACACGTACCGGAATTGATTCAGCAGGGAATTAAGAGAATCAACCGCTCTGCCAGAATGCTCACGTGTGTGAATGGCAAAGTCGATCCCTATCTACTGGTTGACGTAAATCTTTCCAAACTGAAACAGCATTGGGATGTATCATCGGCAGCTGAATATGAAACGTTTGACGTTGGACGCCGTCATAAAAATGATTTATCCGAATTCGACAGCATCTCTTTCGAATCGCACAAGCCGTTTGCACCGGGCTCGTTCAGGGCTTTTATTGCTGATATGCCGGCGAACGTATACCGGGGAAAAGGTATATTGAATATCGCTGACGACGACCATCGTCGTATATTTCAGCTGGTCGGCGAGCGTTGCGTTGTCTCACAAAGCAGGCCATGGAGGCGCGATGAAAAACGCATCACCCAACTGGTTCTGATAGGGCGTCAATTGAGCAAGACCGACCTGTTGGCACGATTAGCCCGGATTTCTGACGGTTATATCCCACCGAAACTGTAACTCACACCTCCCCCGAAATAACGGGGATGCGGACGTAACCGGAAACCACTTAAACCGAAGTTCTCGCCCGTGCCCGTGTAGTATTCCTCATCAAACACGTTATTGACGTAGACGTTGAATTCCCAGCTTTCATTGATGATTGCGCCGGCCCTGATATTGACCAGGTGGTAGTCCGGTGAACGGAACGGAAATCCATCCGAACGGTCGGGCATAACCGCTATGACGTTATCCCCGGTTGCAGGCAATGTCGGGTTGGCGGGCACGGCCACGCCACTGGTCTGGCGATAGGTTACGTCCTCAATGGTTGAGAATTGACTATCCCGGTAGATCCACTCACCCCGGATGTACATCTCATTACCGTCCCAAGGCCAACTGTATTCCGCTGCCATATTCCAGGTCCATTCGGGAGAACGGGGCAGAGGCTGGTCCTTGAGAGACACGCTCAGGTTACCGCTGATTCTGGCATAATCATCACTGTTTATCTCCGAATCGGTGTAGCCCAACCCGGCAGTGACCAGGAAGCGTTCAGCGGGGGCGGCAGCCAGTTCCAGTTCGAAGCCTTTTGCCTCGGCCTCGTCCACGTTAATAGTCCGTTGGATATTCGAGGTGGCATCACCCGGAACGGTGAAGAAAAATGTCTCCACCTGCAGGTCATCCCATTCCAGGTAAAATGCCGAAATATTCAGTCTCACCCTGCGGTCGAACCATTCCGACCTGAGCCCAATCTCGTAATTCCAGAGCGTCTCTTCATCGAACTTTTCGCTGACTATACCGTTGTTGGGGGCGCCGCCAGCCGAATTGAAATCAAGCGTATAGCCCCCCGCCTTGTAGCCTCTCGATACGGTTGCGTACAGCCTCATTTCATCGGTCGCCTGCCAGCCGATGGAGAAGCGCGGGGTAAAATCGTCAAAGGTATCACCGGCGGTGAAGACCGGCATATCCGCAATTCTCGGCGTCCGGAACAAGCCGATCTCCCTGGTGCTTCCCGTTATGTCGTCTTCCGTATAGCGAAACCCGACTGTCAGGTCCAGTTGTTCCGTGGCATGCCAGGTGATATCGGAAAAAACCGACCAACTGTCGTTTTTATTTGTCCTGGTAGCACAGCCTAAACAAAGCGGCCCCTGGCCGTCAGGAGTGAGGAAGGTCAGGAAGAATTGCCCATCCGGCCCGGCCAGATTAAACAACGGCGGCAGTGCTCCGGTTAACGCAAAATCCACTACGCCCGGCAATACGATGGGAACCGTGGGATCGCCTCCCGGCACCGGGCCGAGAAATACCCCGCCATCCACAGCCGTTGTGGTGCCGGTAACAACACCCAGGCCACCACCCGGAGCGCCGTCCAGCGGGTCCTGCGATACCCTGTCCTCCGCGTACAGGAATCCGGTAATCCAGTCGAACTGCTCATTGGAAAATTCCACCCTGAATTCGGTGCTCCACGACTCGGCGTTCCGTTCCTGGTAACGGTTCACCAGGTCTTCAGGCACCAGGTCATTGTCAAAGACCTTTTCATTTTTTGTATCAATTCGACCGGTAATCGACTTGAGGGTGATTTCATCCGTCAAGTGGTGGGTAATATTGATAATACTGATCGTTGAACTGTTGTCGTTACGCTCGCCAATTGCCGTATGCGCTGCCTTGTCACGGTTATGCGGCCAGAAACCGGTCCCATCATCCTGAGCGGTGTTGAAGGTTGCCCCATCCGGCCTGTTAAGACCGAACGTGGCGACTGTGTCGGTATCCCAGACGCCGGATGGCACCGTCTCATCCAGACCCTGTTCCTCAACCGTACGCATAAACGTCACATTGATAGTCGTCGCATCCGAGGGGGTAAATTCGGCATTGATGCGGCCCATGACGAAATCGTGGCCACTGTCTCCCCCATTGGGGACAATGTTCTTAACGATACCTGAATTATCCTCATAGTAGAGTACCGCCCGGGCTTTGAAGTTATCACTGAAGGGTACGTTCACAATGGCGCCCACGTCCCACTGGGAACCCGTCGTCTCATAACCATGCCCGCCGGCGATGATTTTGTAACCGAATTCATCGGTAGGTCGTTGAGTCTGAATGTTCAGCGCGCCACCTACTGAGTTGCGCCCAAAATAGGTGCCTTGGGGTCCTCGTAAAACCTCAACTCGTTCCAGGTCCAGCAGTTGCGGGTTCAACGTGGCGTTGGCAACTGCCGAAACGCTGAATTCGTCAAGGTAGACGCCAATCGACTGGATAAATGCACTTTCGTCCGTGTTGATATTACTAACCCCGCGCATCGCGATACTGATGCC
>JAAXHV010000081.1 GCA_012270695.1 Gammaproteobacteria bacterium
CGCTCAACCGCTTCCCGACCCGCTGACAAATCGGCAGGACAGCCGATTTGCACAGCGGCAGCTGCCCGCAGGGTTGCATCCAGGGATGGATGCAATGAGCATGTCAATATTAACTGGAAAGGGTACTAGCCTGCGGAGAATGTCAACGCCCCGTCTTTGGCATCCACGTGAATGCTGTCTGTGGCGTGAAATTTCCCGGCCAGTAATTCCCTGGCCAGGGGCGTTTCCAGGTGGGTCTGCACGGCCCGCTTCAGGGGGCGTGCGCCGTAAACCGGATCAAATCCGATATTTGCCAAAGTCTCTTTTGCCTTATCCGAGATGGTAATGTTTATATCTTGCTCTGCCAGGCGCTGTTTCAGCCTGTTGACCTGGATCTCGGCAATGGCATTGAGTTGCGACCGCTTCAATGTATGAAAGACCACCAGGTCATCGATCCGGTTGAGGAATTCCGGCCGGAAATAGGCAGACACTAATTCCAGCACCGTCGCTTTCATAGTCTCGTAATCTGCGTCGTCCGACAGTTCCCGGATCCGGTCCGAACCGAGGTTCGAGGTCATGATGATGACCGTATTGCGGAAATCAACGGTCCTGCCCTGGCCATCCGTCAAACGGCCGTCGTCCAATACCTGCAATAAGACGTTGAAGACGTCGGGGTGGGCTTTCTCCACTTCATCCAGCAGAACCAGGCTGTAGGGCCTGCGCCTGACCTGCTCGGTCAGTTGACCGCCCTCGTCGTAACCGATGTAGCCCGGCGGCGCGCCGATCAGTCTGGCTACTGAGTGTTTTTCCATATATTCGGACATGTCGACGCGCACGATGGCCTCTTCACTGTCAAATAAAAAGTCAGCCAGGGCCTTACACAGTTCTGTCTTGCCCACGCCGGTCGGGCCGAGGAAAAGAAACGAGCCATTTGGCCTGTTGGGGTCGGCAAGGCCGGCGCGGGCGCGGCGGATGGCGTCCGCCACCGCAACAATTGCCTCAACCTGGCCAACGACCCGCTTTTGTAGGGCTTCCTCCATCTGCAACAACTTGTCTTTCTCTCCCTGCAGCATCTTTGCAACCGGTATTCCCGTCCACTTGGAAACCACTTCCGCAATCTCATTTTCTGTTACCTTGTTGCGTAACAGTTGCATCGGTTTTGCTTCGGTCCGGTCGGCGCTTTCGAGTTGCCTGTCAAGTTCGGGAATAATGCCGTATTGCAGTTCCGACATGCGGTTGAGATCGCCGGCCCGTTGCGCGGCTTCGAATTCCAGACGCGCTTGTTCCAGTCGCTCCTTGATATCGTGCGCGCCCTGTAACGCCGCTTTTTCGGATTTCCAGATTTCTTCCAGGTCAGCAAACTCCAGTTCAACCTGTTTTATCTCGCTTTCAAGATCAGCCAGACGCTGTTTTGATGCCTCATCGGTTTCCTTCTTCAGGGCCTCGCGCTCGATCTTCATCTGGATGAGACGCCGCTCCAGGCGGTCCATCGCCTCTGGCTTGGAGTCGATCTCGATGCTGATGCGGCTGGCCGCTTCGTCAATCAGGTCGATTGCCTTGTCGGGCAACTGCCTGTCGGTGATGTAACGCTGCCCCAGCGTCGCCGCGGATATGATTGCCGGGTCGGTAATCTGCACGTTATGGTGTACTTCATATCGTTCTTTCAGGCCGCGTAGAATGGCAATGGTGTCGTTCACGTCAGGTTCGTCGATAAACACTTTCTGGAAGCGCCGTTCCAGCGCGGCGTCTTTTTCTATATTTTCCCTGTATTCATCCAGGGTGGTGGCGCCTATGCAGTGCAGTTCACCCCTTGCCAGGGCGGGTTTGAGCATATTGCCGGCATCCATTGACCCTTCCGCCTTGCCGGCGCCGACCATGGTATGCACCTCATCGATAAACAGGATGATGCGGCCCTGCTGTTTGTCGAGATCGCTCAGCACCGCTTTCAGCCGTTCTTCAAATTCACCGCGATATTTTGCTCCGGCAATGAGAGAACCCATATCCAGCGCCAGCAATTGCTTTCCTTTCAGGGCGTCGGGCACTTCGCCGTTGACGATCCGCTGCGCCAGGCCCTCGACAATCGCGGTCTTGCCGACACCCGGTTCGCCGATCAGCACCGGATTGTTTTTCGTTCGTCTCTGCAGCACCTGGATGGTGCGGCGAATCTCTTCATCCCGGCCGATAACCGGGTCCAGTTTCCCTTTGTCAGCCTGGCCGGTCAAATTGATCGTGAACTTATCCAGCGCGCCGCGGTTGTCTTCACTGTGTGGGTCGTTGACGTTTTCCCCGCCGCGGATATTATTTATCGCCGCCTCCAGTCTGTGTTTGTCGGCGCCGCACTCTCTCAGCAGTTTCCCCAACCCTGATTTGTCATCCAGCGCGGCAAGAGAGAACAATTCACTGGAGATGTATTGATCCTTGTGTTGCTGCGCGTACTTGTCGGTGAGGTTGAGCAGCCGGTCCAGGTCTTTGGACACGTATATTTCCCCGTTATGCCCCTGTATCCGGGGTAAATTCTCCAGGGCCCGGGTTATCCCCTTGTGCAAGCGTTCTACATCCACCCCGGCGAGCCCCAGCAGGTGGGTGGTCGAACCGCCTTCCTGGTCCAGCAGCGCGGCCATGACGTGTGCCGGTTCAACAAACTGGTTATCGCGCCCAAGCGCCAGGCTCTGGGCGTCTCCCAGGGCCTGTTGAAACTTGCTGGTCAATCGATCGGTACGCATGGGCAACCCTCAGTAATCGTCACACTATAAAATATGGGCGCTTAACCGCGTTTCAAGCCAACCAGGTATTTTTAAAACAGACAGAAAAAAGAGATGAGGCTGGAGAGTTAAATCGTCACGCGGTTCGGCCCTATGCCTTGAGTTAACCCGTGTTGGAATAACCCTGAGTCGGGACTGTGAAGCAGGGAATTGATATACTAACATAAAACAGTCCCGGTACATTTTGACGAACCCAAAGAAGACCCCATGAATAGAGATGAAGTCCTGGATGTGCTGCGGACGCACAAAGCGACTCTTTTACAACGTTTTGGGGTGAGCGCGCTTACCTTGTTCGGGTCAATCGCTCGAGACCAGGCAACGGAAGGCAGCGACGTCGATATCCTGGTACATTTCAACGGGCCGCTCCACTGGGAAAGATATTTTGGCGCCCAGTTCTACCTTGAAGACCTGTTGGGGCGTCCGGTCGATCTGGTCACTGATAATGAACTGCGGCCGGAGGTACGCCCTTATGTAGAAAGAGAGTCCATCAATGTCTAGCGACAAAGACGAACAACGGGAATGGCGCTTCTATGTAGCTGATATGATCAAATTCTCGGAAAATGTGCTTTCCTATACCTCCGGTATGGATCAAGCTACGTTCGTCGCCGACACACTTACCTACGATGCCACTCTACGTAACTTGGAACTGATCGGCGAGGCAGCTACTCATGTTCCGAATACGGTTCGTGATGCATACCCAGCGATCCCCTGGCGAGCGATCATCGGCGTACGAAATCGCTTGGCGCATGGTTATCTGAGCATGAATGAGGACCTTATCTGGAGCATGATCCAAGATGCGGTTCCGAAATTACTGCCAGAATTAGAAAACCTGCTGGGCATGGACATTTTTTAAAAGCAGACAGCTCGATAATACCCGATGCGGTAACGCCACAAGCCCTGTAAATCAGGTCGTAACGCTTTACCCAGGCGACGTGGATCATCGTCAACCATGATGCGTTCACGAATCCATCCAGATCAGGCTTGCCGTGCGCCCCGTCACGCCATCCCTGCGGTAGGAATAGAACAGGTCTTTATTAGCACAGGTACATTGTTTGCAATCGTAGAGGTCTGTTACTCCCAGTAGCAGCAATTCCGTTTTTACCAGTTGGGACAGGCTCAGGCGCCAGTGGTCTGTGCGACTTGGAAGGATTGCGGCCTGTGTTTCGGGCCAGATTGCTGAGCAGGCAGCGACCACCTCCACGCCGACTTCGTAATTTTCCTGGCTGATATGTGGGCCAACCCAGGCCAGCAACTCGTGGGGAGCGGCTTCGAACATGGACAGGCCGCGTTTAATTATTCTCTTGCACAGGCCGCGCCAGCCTATGTGCAGCGCCGCAATCTCGCTGCCGCTGCGGTTGCAGAGCAGTAACGGGATGCAGTCAGCCGTAAGCACTGCGCATACCTTTCCGGTCACGTCTGTATATGCGCCGTCTGCGCGATCGGGCTGTTCCTTGTTCAACTCAATCACCTTGTTGCCGTGCTGTTGTTTCAACCATGCCGGTTCCGCCGGCAGGTTTAATTGCTCGCGCAGTTGCAGGCGATTTTCGACAACGGCGTCTGGCTTGTCGCCGACGTGGCCGGCAAGATTAAAACCGTCAAATGGGGGCAGGCTGTGACCAGCCAGACGGGTCGTGGAACCGGCATGAATATGACTTGGGGCCGGCCAGTCTGCGGGTATCCAGTTGTTAACCCGCATTTCCCGCTGCCGCCATTGCAATCAGAAAGTTCATTATCCCCGTTCGTCCGTGGCATGGCTGATAACGTCCAGGAGCTCTTCCATATCTGCGGCAAGAGGCGCTTCCAGCTCCAGCCGTTGCTCAGTCAGGGGATGCGCCAGTTCAAGACGCACGGCATGCAGGGCCTGTCTGGGAAAGGCGGCAATCTTCCCCCTGAGCGTCTCCGATACGTTTTTTGGGAAGCGCTTCCTTCCCCCGTAGACCGGGTCGCCGATAATGGGATGGCCAAGGTGTGCCAGGTGCACCCTGATTTGATGGGTGCGTCCTGTTTCCAGACGTAATTTGATATCCGTGCAGGCAGGATATTTCCTGACGATCCGGTAATGGGTCGTTGCGGTTTTACCCTTGTCGGTAACGGCCATGCGTGTACGTAGCGACGGATGTCTGCCTATGGCTGCGGTTATTGTTCCACCGCTGATTAACTGCCCATGGACCAGCGCCCGGTACTCCCTGGCGATTCTCCTGTCCTGTAAATCCCTTACCAATCTCGTGTGGGCTTGCAGCGATTTCGCCACCACCATAACCCCGGAAGTGTCCTTGTCCAGCCGTTGGACTATGCCCGCCCTTGGGACCTGAGCCAATTCAGGGCAGTAAAACAGTAAAGCGTTGACCAGAGTGTGATCCGGGTTGCCTGCGCCCGGGTGAACAACTATTCCAGGCTCCTTATTAATAACAATAAGGGCCTCGTCCTCGTAAATGACGTTGACCGGTATTTCCTGCTTAATCCATTTTTCATTCCGATCTTCAACCTGTGCCCTTACCTTGATCGACTGGCCGCCATGGACGGTATCTTTCTGTTTCAGCGAAGCCCCGTCCACGCTGACAAAACCGTTCCTGATCCATGTCTGTAAACGGGAACGGGAATGCTGCGGACATAACAGGGCGAGCACCTGGTCGAGCCGTTTACCGGCATGCTGTTCCGGTACAACTACCGTAAAGTTCTCCTGTTGCATTTCAGCTTAGAGCCTTGTCCACAGATTACACAGATTAACACAACGCAAATTTAGGACACCCACAAATTCGCAACGCAAATTTGGGACGGCAAATTCGGGACACCCATAAATTTTCCTAAGCTGTGTTGCTACGCAAATTTATGACATCCATAAATTTCTTAAGCGGCGCAAATTCAGGACACCCATAAATTTTCTTAAGCTATGTTATGGGTGCCCCAGATTTACCATTCCAGATTTACCAGATTTATCCCCGAATTAATGGGTGTCCCAAATTGCGCGTCCCAAATTGCGCGAATTAATGGGTGTCCCAAATTGCGCACCAAATTGCGCAAATTGCGGTGAGATTTATGGATGTCCCAAATTGCGCGCAAATTGCGTTTAATGGGTGTCCCAAATTGTGGGTTAAATCCTGCATATAATCTGTGTTAATCTGTGTAATCTGTGAACAATCTGGTTAAATTTTTTGCCCAATCCGTTATCGTCGGTCTGGCCGGCGCGCTCATCCTGCTGTATTTGTTCCCCAGCCTGTTTTCGGGCCAAAACGGCATTAAGGTTGGGCGTGAGCAGGAGGGGGTCGTTTCCTACAGTGAAGCGGTCGCCGCGGTAGCGCCGGCGGTGGTTAACGTATACGTCACACAGATCGAGCGTCGGTCAATGCATCCGCTGTTCCATGATCCCTTGTTCCGCCGTTTTTTCGGCCCCCGCATTCCGAGTGAGCGGCGTCACAGCAACCTGGGCTCCGGCGTAATTATGGACCAGCAGGGCTATTTACTTACCAATGCCCACGTGATCAACAATGCAGATGAAATACTCATCACCCTGTACGATGGCCGGCAATCTCCTGCGCAGGTCGTGGGCATAGACGCGGATACCGACCTCGCCGTACTGAAAATAGGTCTGGGCAACCTCCCTGCTGCGCCCGCCAGCGATTCGAGCCGGGTAAAGGTCGGGGACGTCGTCCTGGCTATAGGGAATCCGTATGATTTCGGCCAGACCGTCACCCAGGGTATCGTCAGCGCCACGGGGCGCAACCGGGTAGGCATTACTACGTTCGAAAATTTTATCCAGACCGACGCAGATATCAACCCGGGCAACTCGGGCGGAGCACTCGTCTCTGCGAGCGGGAAATTAATCGGGATCAATACGGCCATTGTTTCCAGCAGCGGCGGTTCTCAGGGCATCGGCCTGGCCATCCCTACCAACCTGGCCCTGGACGTGATGGGGCAAATCATTGAATACGGTCATGTCATCCGCGGCTGGATCGGCGTTGAGGCGCAGATCCTGCCGCAGGATATCATTGAAGCGACCGGTCTGGAGCAAGGCGGCATCCTGATCGTGGCCGTTCTCAATGGCAGCCCCGCCGATCGGGCCGGGATTGTGCCCGGTGATATCATGACCAGGGTCAACGGCGAGCCTTCGTTTAATCCACAATATATGATCAACATGATCTCCCAGGTCAAACCGGGAACCAGACTGGAAATAGAACTGTTGCGCGGCTGGAAAAGAAAAACGGTCAGTGTACAGGTAGCGGAACGACCTGCCCCCATGCCGTAAGGAAGCTCTGATCAAGTCTATCCAGGACTTGTCAGATGTACACCATCTATGGCGCACACCCTGCGGGCGCCCTTTGGACGGTACATCCCTGTACTGTAGGAACCTCTGATTTAACCAGAGGTTCCTTAACTCAACTTTCCTTTATGCGCAGTTCTGCGGAGCGGGCGTGGGCCGACAGCCCTTCGGCGCGGGCCAGGACCGTTGCGGTGCGGGCAAGACGGGAGGCGGATGCCGCACTGCATTCAATCAGGGATGAGCGTTTTTGGAAATCATAGACCCCCAGTGGGGATGAGAATCTGGCGGTTCTGCCGGTGGGCAGCACGTGATTCGGACCTGCGCAATAATCTCCCATTGCTTCTGCGGCAAAATGCCCCAGGAAGATTGCGCCGGCGTGCCTGATACCTGCCAGGTAGCTGTCCGGATCCTGTACGGCCAGTTCCAGGTGTTCCGGCGCCAGCCGGTTTACGATGCTGCAGGCGCGTTCCATATTCCCGGCCCGTATCAACGCGCCGTTGTTTTCCATTGAAGTGCGGATAATGGCAGCGCGTTCCATCTGGCCAATCTGCCGGTTAATCGAGGCTTCAACCCGGTCAGGCAGACTTGCGTCGGTGGTCACCAGGATGGCCCTGGCATCCTCATCGTGCTCAGCCTGGGCGAACATATCCATGGCAACCCAGTCCGGATTTGCGCTCTCATCCGCAACGATCACCACCTCGGACGGGCCGGCGATCATATCTATGCCGACAAGGCCGAAAACAAGCCGTTTGGCGGCAGCCACATAGCGGTTTCCCGGCCCAACGATCTTGTCGACCGCGGGGACGGGTCCGGCGCCGTAGGCCAGGGCAGCGATGGCCTGCGCTCCGCCGATGGTAAAGACCCGGTCGACACCCGCCACTCGCGCAGCGGCCAGGACGACGGGGTTGACTTCATCATTTACTGCCGGAACGACCATGATAATTTCCCTGACGCCTGCCACTTGTGCCGGTATTGTATTCATCAATACCGATGACGGATAAGCTGCCTTACCGCCGGGAACGTAGATGCCAACCCTGTCCAGGGGCGTAATGCGCTGTCCCAGGGTTGAACCGTCCTGGTCATGGTAACTCCAGGATCGGCCTTTTTGATGCTCGTGATAGTCGCGGATTCGCGTCGCAGCGAACTCCAGTGCCCGGCGGAAATCTTCCGGTACAGCTGCCAGGGCCTGTTGCAAGGCTGTCTCAGACACCTCAAGGTCGCCGGCTCCGACGGCACGATGGTCAAACCGGTTAGTGTATTCCAGCAGGGCCGCGACGCCGTTGTCCCTGACGTTTTTCAGGATGGCCGAAACGGTCGCGGTCAACTCCGGGTCAAGGGTTTCGTTACCAGACAGTAGTTGTGCAAAGCGGTTTTCAAACTGCGGGTCAGAATCGGCCAGCCTGGCAATGCGTATCATTGGGGAATGGCCTCGGCAAGGCGTTTTATGAAAGGTTTGATCATTTCCTGTTTCATCTTCATGGCCGCCTTGTTGACGATCAGGCGCGAACTTATATCGGCGATATTTTCCAGCGCTACCAGACCGTTCTCTTTCAGGGTATTACCTGTGTTGACCAGGTCGACTATCAGGTCGGACAAGCCCAGAACGGGGGCGAGTTCCATGGAACCGTACAGCTTTATGATTTCCACCTGTTGTCCTCTTTCTGCAAAAAAGTTCCGGGTTGTCATGACGTATTTCGTGGCGACGCGTAGACGTCCTGTCATCGTTGTTGCGTCTTGCGGCCGCGCCAGCATCAAGCGGCAGCGGGCGATCTTCAGGTCCAACGGTTCGTACAGGTTATCGCTGTCGCATTCCATCAGCACGTCTTTCCCGGCGATACCGAGATCAGCGCCACCGTTCAGGACATAGGTGGGCACGTCGGCCGCGCGGATGACTATCAACCTTACTCCCGCCTGGTTGGTCGGAAGAATGAGCTTGCGTGTCGTGTCGGGATCATCCAGGAGGCGAACACCGGCGCGGGCGAGCAAGGGCAGGGACTCAGCAAGAATCCGCCCCTTGGAAACCGCAATGGTGATTCCGTCTTTCATTTTTCAAATCCTGAAATCAAATAGTCGGGGTATCAGGGCAGCCGTCTGATGTGTGCGCCCAGTTGCATCAGTTTTTCCTCGATGGTCTCGTATCCGCGATCAATATGATACACCTGTTCGACGAGGGTCTCTCCCTGCGCGACGAGGCCGGCCAGGATAAGACAGGCCGATGCCCGCAAATCCTTTGCGGTGATCCTGCTGCTGGTTAACCTGTCCACGCCATTGATCACGACGTGGCTCTCGGCCAGGTCCAGGTCTGCTCCCATTTTCTGTAATTCCTTCACGTGCAGGAAACGGTTATTGAAAATGTTTTCGGTGATGACGGCGCGGCCTTCGGCAATACAGTTCATCGCAGTGAATTGCGCCTGCATATCCGTTGGGAAACCGGGGAAGGGGGAGGTATAGACATCAACCGCCTTGGGTCTTGCGCCGGGTTCCATTGCCAGTGATATCGTTGTGTCATCATGGGTAATATCAGCGCCAGCCTCTCTGAGTTTCAGCAAAACCGCTTCCAGCAGGGAAGGATCGGTATTTTTCAGTTTGACCTTGCCGCCGGTCATGGCAGCCGCGACCAGGTAGGTCCCGGTTTCTATCCGGTCGGGTAATATATCGTACCTGGCGCCGTTGAGTTGGCTTACCCCCTCAATTTCTATCCTGCCTGTTCCGGCGCCGGTAATTTTCGCTCCCATGGCGTTGAGACACAGCGCGAGATCCATTACTTCCGGCTCCCGTGCAGCATTTTCGATTATGGTGCGACCGTCTGCCAGCGTGGCAGCCATCATCAGGTTCTCCGTACCGGTAACGGTGACCGGATCGAAGTTGATATAAGCGCCGTGCAAACGCCGCGCGTGCGCGTGGATATATCCGTCCTCCACCGAAATTTCAGCGCCCATGGCTGATAAGCCTTTAAGATGCAGGTCAACCGGTCTCGAACCGATTGTGCATCCGCCGGGCAGGGAGACCTGTGCCTGCCCGTAGCGGCTGAGCAACGGCCCCAGCACCAGTATCGATGCGCGCATGGTTTTAACCAGTTCATAGGGAGCATATAACTGGTCTACGTTCCGGTTATTCACCTCGATATTCATGCGCTCATCCAGCATCAGTTCCGAGCCCATCAGACCTAATAACTCCATGGTCGTCGTAATATCGTGTAAATGCGGGATATTGCCGATCAGTACCGGCTTATCCGTCAGCAGGGTGGCCGCCAGGATGGGAAGGGCGGCATTTTTTGCGCCTGAGATCCTGATCTCACCGCATAACGGGATACCGCCGCGGATAGTCAGTTTATCCACGTGTTAACTAGTCGGAATGACGCGAAAAAGGCTCTTTTTCTTCCACTCTTCCGGCGTATAGGTTTGGATGGAGAGCGCATGGATGTCTGTTCCCATTTTGTCCCCCAGGGCCTTGTAGACTACCTGGTGTTGCTGGACCATGTTTTTTCCGGCAAATACATCGCTGACGATGATTGCCGTGAAGTGCGTTCCATCACCATCCACTTCAACCTCACTGTCCGGTACGCCGGCCATGATTAATCTTCTAATCTCTTCAATCTGCATCGCTTTCCGCGGGATCAGCGCAGATGAACCTTATGCTTCATCGGTCAACGATTGTTCCAGCTTCTCGTTTTTGTCTACCAGCTTCTGTATCAACGTTTCGAGGCCGTTATTGCGAATCTCGGAGGCAAAAGATTTCCGGTACGTCTCTACCAAGCTTATCCCCTCAAAGGCGACGTTCACCACTTTCCAGTTGCCGTCGCTGACATGCATGGTGTAGTTGACCGGCGTGACACCAACGTCTGAGACAATCTCGGTTTTCACCATCACGATATTGGGTCTGGAACCTGTCAGGGTTTCCAGGTAATTGACTTTCTCGTTGGTAAATCCGAGCACCGCCTTGGCATAGGTGCGCACCAGCAGGTCTTTGAATTCAGCGGTGAATATAGTGCGCTGTTCCGCGTTGGCCTGCTTCCAGTACTTGCCCAATATCCATCTCGACATATTGTCGAAATCGAAGACGGGTATGATCAGGTCATTTATCAGGTCATAGACTGTTTCAGGTTGCGCATCCAGCATTTCCCTTTCCGCGGTGATACGCGCGATCACGTTATCGACCGTGGCGAGAATGACATCTTCCGGCTTGTCTATTTCATCTGCGGGCGCGGTCATCGCCAACGCCGGCAACAGCAATATCATTAAAATGCCAAGTTTCCGTTTCATGGTTTGATTTCTCCCGGTTGAAAGGGTACTAGTATTCTAATTTGATCCTGACAATTGAGAAAGATTTTATTTGGCAAAGTTCCAGGATTTTCATATTTTTTACCGTTAACGACGCACAGCATGCAGCTCCAGCCCGGATTTCGAGTCGCCGGAGGCGGCGTAAGGGGCGCGGGAGTATCTGTGTAACCTGTGGGCATAGTCAGAACGGACGGAATATCAGAATCAGTTTCGGCAGCAGGGTGAGCGCTGCCAGCAAGGCGATGAACATGGCCAGGGCGGTGAGCAGGCCGAAGTAAATGGTCGGTATGAAATTGGACATCACCAGGATTGAAAAACCGATGATGATCGTTATCGCCGTATAAAAAACGGCCCGGCCTATGTTGGCATGACAATAATGGAGCGTCGACACGTAGTTGGCTTTGCCGGGGTATTCCTCACGAAAGCGGTAGATATAATGGATGCTGTTGTCCACCGCGATGCCGATAGTGATGGCGGCAATGGTAATCGTCATCATATCCAGGGGAATATCCATAATGCCCATCAGGCCCAGGATGATGCCGGCGGCCAGGATATTCGGAAGGATGCCGATGACGGCGAGGGAGAAAGAGCGGAACAGCACCAGCAGCATCAGGGCAATGCCCAGCATCACAACACCCAGGGTTTCAATCTGGGAGCTGAACAGGCTTTGCAGCATGTTGTTGTACAACACCATCATGCCACTGACCTGGTATTCATCCTCGGTCAATCCCAGTTTCGTGCGCAGGTCTGCGTCGATTTTTTCCAGGAACTGCTTGCGGCGTAAATCCGGCAGGGAATCCAGGATGCGCATATTGATGCGGGCTTCGTTGTCCGCAATGGAGATATACGGATCGATCAGTTGCTCTTTTATCTCCTCCGGTAATTTCTTGTTGATGACCGCCAGTTCAAAAGCGTCGAATTCCTCGCCCCGGTTCAGGTCTTCGGCCAGGCGCAGCACCGAAGCCAGTGATTGCACCTTGCCTACTGCTGGCAGGCTGTCCAGGTAGTCATGGGCCGCCTTGATGCGGTCGATCTTGTATGCAGTGAACCAGGCATCCGCGGGGTCCGCGGGTTCTTCCTCGAAGCCGCCGAACAGCGCGTCCAGGTCGGCAAATTCATCGTCCCCTTCCAGCGGCTCCTCTTCCTCTCCGTACTCCTTGACAGGGTCGAATTTCAGGAGGACGTCCAGGGGTGCGGTGCCGCCCAGTTCGTTATCGATCAGTGTCAAGCCCTGGTGTATCTCAGTCGCGTCGCTGAAGTAATTGACAAAGCTGTTTTCGACCTTCAGCCGGGATACGCCGTAAAGACTGAGCGCGGCCAGCAGCAGGGCGACCACCACCACGCCGTTGCCGAATTTTTCGGTGGTCTTTGCCAGGGCCGCGGTAAATGGCACTTCCTGTTTCCCGGGAGAAGTGATCTTATTATCAAGGGATACCAGGATGGTCGGGAACAGAAGGAAGGAAGTCATGAAGGTTACGCTGAGACCCAGGGTCATCATCCAGCCGAAATCGATGACTGGCTTGATATCGCTGACCACCAGGGAGCCGAATCCGATCATGGTAGTCAAAGCAGTGTACAGGCACGGCCAGACCATGCGCCGGACCGTATTGGCTACCAGCTGCGCCTGGCTTTGCCCGGCAAAATCACGGCTCAGTTGCCGGTAACGCACGACCAGGTGCACGTTCATCGACATGGTGAGGATGAGCATCAGGGAAATGAAATTGGACGATATGACCGTGACCGGCCAGCCGATCAGTCCCAGCAGGCCCATCATGATGACCACTGCGAATATGCAACTGCACAGGGGTAACAGGACAAAACGGGGCTGCCGGAAGATTATCGACAACATGATCACCAGGAAGGCGAACACGCCGGCGCCGAACACCACCAGGTCGTTCTTGATGAACGTGATCATATCATCCGCGATCATTGGAATGCCGCCCAGGTAGAGGGCTCCACGATCCCGGTAGCGATCCATCACCTCACGGGTTGCCGCTACGGTTTCGTGGTTGATCCTGGTCAACTCTGCCTTGACTTCCTCATATCGTTCCAGGGTATCAGTAAGCTCTGCTTGTTCCGCTTCAGTCAGGCCCTCGCCCGCCTGTTTGATCAGGAGTTCGTTTTTCCTTTTCTGTGCATCGGTAAAGATTACGTTGTTTTTCAGGTTGACCTGCAGCGCCGTTGTCCGGGCATCCTGGCTGATGAGCAGGTCCAGGAATATCGGGCTGGCCAACAGCTCTTCCCGCGCCCGGCCCCGGTCTACGGTCGGGTCTTCCAGGGTGCGATAGTTTCTGGCGACCTCAGCCAGTTTACCGCCGATGATCTTTACCAGTGGGGCGTCGATTAACGTGAACACCGACTCGACACCCGCCACCTGTTCCAGATCCTCCCGCAAGCGACGGATCGTTTCCAGCGACGCGTCCGAAAACAGGTCCGCGTTTGGAGTGAACGTCACGAACAGGAATTCACGGGTTTCATAACGCTTGTTTACTTCGCGTAACGTGCGCAAGTCCTTATCGCTTTCCAGGATAAGGGTGTCGGTGGAGGCATCCAGTTTGAAATCTCTGGCATGCCAGGCAAAGAAAGCAAATACGGCCAGCAGCGCCAGCAGGACGAACTTCGGGCGTCCGAGAACATACCGGTCGTAGAGGACAGCAATCTGGTGAAACGACATGATTTATAATTAAGAATTAGGAATTAAGAATTAGGAATTAGGAATTAGGGATATGTTGCTCCTGTACGGGTTCTGGTCTATGCTGGCTTGTAAACATTTGTATCCTGTTGAATAAAAAGCCGCTGCGGGCGGCACGTTTAATTATACTGGAAATTGACGATTATACGGCAAATCACATCTTCGGTTGTCGGTCCTGTGCTAAACTACCAGCCCGGATTTCCACCAAGCGATGCGAAATCCGGGCTAACGATCCGAGAAAAGAGGTGCGCAAATGAATAAGCTGATTATCCTCATCCTGGCGCTCTGCGCGTTTTCCGGTTATGCCCAGGTGAGAACTCCTGCGCCTGGTAATGCCGAACTTTATTTCATCTCGCCTGCAGACGGCGCGACATTATCAAACCCGATCAGTATCCGCTTCGGCCTGAAGAACATGGGAGTCGCGCCCGCAGGTATTCAATACGAGAATACCGGCCATCACCACCTGCTGGTGGATACCGATGTCCCACCTGTCAACCTGCCGATCATCACTGATGGGAATCACCTCCACTTCGGCAAGGGCCAGACCGAAGCCATCCTGGACCTGTCTCCGGGCGTCCACACCCTGCAACTGCTGCTGGGTGATTTCGTCCATATCCCCCATGAGCCTGCCGTGATGTCTAAGCAGATCACGATAACCGTCGAGTAGAAAAGAGGATGGGTTATTTCTATGGCGCCAGGCGTTGCAGCGCCGGTCAGGAAATTTGTTTTATACAGCTTCTCATGCCGGCAGTTTAATTTCACCGCGTATAATGTGGTCTATGGTCTCGACGTAGAGCTCGTGCTCAACGGCCAGGACGCGTTTGGCCAGGGTGTCTGCGGTATCCGATTTTTTTACGGTGATTTTTCTCTGCGCCAGGATCGGGCCGTTATCGTAGATCCCGTCCACCACGTGGACGGTCACGCCGGTAACCCGGGCGCCGGCGGCAAGCACGGCTTCATGCACGCGCTGGCCGTACATGCCCTGGCCGCCGTATTCCGGCAACAGGCCGGGATGGATGTTCAGAATGTGGCCGGGGAACGTTGCCAGCGTGACCGGGCCGATTTTCTTCATATACCCCGCCAGGATGACCAGCTTGACATCGTAGTTAAGCAGAACATCGACGATTTCCCTGTCCAGGTCTTCCGCGTCCGGATGGGTGCGGCCGCTCAGGTGAAACCAGGGAATGTTTTCTTTGCGGGCCCGTTCCAGGGCGCCGGAATCCCTGTTATTGCTGATCACAACCACAGGTCTGGCCGTTAACCTGCCTGAACGGCAGGCATTGATGATGGCCTGCATATTACTGCCGTTATGGGAGGCAAGAAACCCGAGGTTCATCGTCGCGATCGTCGTATTCGAGAGCGCAACAAGCGCACTCTGTCATGGTAGCATAGTGAGAGTAAGCTCATAACGTATTGACAGCAAACATGTTTCCAATAGCAACAAGCGGCCTGGTGAGAAATCCGGGCTAAGTATCGCCATACTGTTCACGCAACCGGCGTAGCTGTTCGTGGAGTTGAGTCCTGATCTGCGCGTAGGTGGGCGAATT
>JAAXHV010000082.1:0-2173 GCA_012270695.1 Gammaproteobacteria bacterium
AGACTTTGCAACAGGTTGCCGACGATTTCAGCGATGCCGCCCGCAATCCCCGCGTCCACTTCGTCGAATATCATGGTCGCCGCACTGTTGTTCCGATCTACGCTCACTTGGACAGCAAGGCTGATGCGCGATAGTTCCCCGCCGGAGGCGACTTTTCTCAGCGGCAGCAACGCCTGGCCGGGGTTGGCCGAGACGAGGAATTCCACCTGGTTGTTCCCGTTTCGGTGTGGTTTGAGGTCCGGGCCAGGGGTGACGTTGATATGAAATGCGCCTTCCGGCATGCCGAGGGTGCGTATTCTGTTGCAGATTTCTTCTGCCATCAGTGCCGCGCACTGGCGCCGGCGTTCGCTAAGTTCACCTGCGGCTGACCGGTATTCCTCCAGCGCTCGCTGCTGTTCCTGTTCCAGTTGCGCCAACCGTGTCTGATTGTGTTCTATTCCGGCCAGTTGCTGTGTTATCGATTGCTGGTGCGCGTACAGCAGTTGCGGTTGCACCCGGTGCTTGCGGCCCATATCGTGCAACTGCCCCAGACGTAGTTCCACCTGGTGCAGGCGCGTAGGGTCCTGGTCCAGTGTGCCCAGGTAAGACCGCAACTCCTCAGCCGCCTCGGTAATGTGTATGGAGGCATTTTCCAGTAGCCCGATAATACCTGTCAGGTCGGAATCAAAACGTTCAAGGGCTGCCAGCTCCTTTTTCACGGAGTTGATCCTGTCGTTTACCGACTGCTCGCTGGTATATAAACCGTCCAGGGCCTGTTGGGCTGTTTCGAGCAGGCTGTTTATATTGACCAGGCGCTTGTATTCATCTTCCAGCCGGCCCACCTCATTTTCTTCCAGTTCAAGACCTTGTAACTCTTCCACCTGGTACTTGAGCAGTGATAAACGGGCGCCGGATTCCCCTTCGGCGTCGGCCAGTGAACGTAACTCCCGGGTCACTCCGTCCCATTTTTCAAACGCCCGGCTTAGCCGTTCCACTATATCGTCATAGTCTCCGAAGCCATCCAGTAACTCTCTTTGTTCGTCTCTTCTCAACAGGCTCTGGTGTTCATGTTGTCCATGGATATTCACCAGGAATGCGCCGGCGTCACGCAGCAACTGCAACGGTACTGCAGAGGTGTTGATGTAGGCGCGCGAGCGCCCGTCCCTGTTGATGATCCGGCGCAGCACAAGCTCGTTATCCGCGGCGCTTATGGATTGTTCATCCAGTAACTGCAATAACCGTTCATCCCCCCCGACGTCGAACGTCGCGATGATCTCGGTGCGCGCGCAACCCGTACGGATAACGGTCGTATCCGCACGGTTACCCAGGACCAGTCCCAGGGCATCGATTAGTATGGATTTTCCGGCGCCCGTTTCGCCGGTCAGTACCGTCAGACCTTCCCTGAACGACAACTCTGTGTTTTCTATTACAGCAAGATTGTTGATACTCAGATGTTTCAACATAATATTTCTGTTCAGCCCCATGAGGATTCAGGTGCGCTTTTCAGGACTATCAGCCGCAAGGACAGCGGCTGTCAGGGCTAGCCCCAGTCCAGCTTATCCCTGAGGATCTTGAAATGATCGTGGTCAGCGGGATGGATGAGCCGTATTTTCTTGTCTTTTTTTTGTATGTTTACCTTGTCTCCGGTCACCAGTTCGCAGACGATTTCACCATCGCAGGTCAGGTAAGCGAGGTCGATTTGCGGTGTGCCTATGATCACCTCCACAACGCTGTTGCCGTCGATGACAACCGGCCGGTTGCTCAAAGTATGCGGGCAGATAGGCACCAGCACCAGCGCGTTGAGGGCCGGATGTATTATCGGTCCGCCACCGGCGAGCGCGTAAGCAGTTGAACCGGTGGGAGACGAGATGATCATGCCGTCAGAACGCTGTCTATGAAGAAAATTGCCGTTGACGAATGTCTCAAGTTCAGTCAGTTTGGCTATATTGCCCTTTTGTATAATGACATCATTGAAGGCATGGCTTTCCATTAAGGTTTTACCCTTGCTTTCAATTTCGCAATGTAACTGAAAGCGTTCGTCTTCAATGTAGTTTCCACGCAGGATTTCATCCAGACGGCGTATCACCGCATTGGCGGGAATATCAGCCAGGAAACCGAGGCGTCCCCGGTTGATTCCGAGTAACGGAACATTATAATCGGCCAGCAGATGAGCAGCCCTTAACATGGTGCCGTC
>JAAXHV010000082.1:2241-7469 GCA_012270695.1 Gammaproteobacteria bacterium
CATCCAGGATCACTTCCTTTTCACGCTCCTGGAGATATTCTATAACCGCCTGCAAAGTATAAATTATTTCAGCAGTGCTATTATTTGTGATGATGGCTATAGTCTTGAACATGGTCATGGTTTATCAGCCGGGTGTTCAACATTATGCCGGGCCCGGTCAGCCAATATGGTTTTGCACTAACATGACACAAGTGATAACGTTTCACTTGGAAACTTTGCCATATTTGACAGAACAATGCCAAAAAATCGTACGCAGTCCATTTTTGATTTAAACGAGCGCAGTTTGTTATTGTTTAAATCCCTGGTGGAACATTTCATCCAGGATGGTCATCCGGTCGGTTCGCGTACTCTGGCGCGGGATACTGACCTGGCATTAAGCCCGGCCACCATTCGTAATGTGATGGCTGACCTGGAGGATATGGGGTTATTGCGCTCACCCCATACTTCAGCCGGACGGATTCCAACAGCGCGCGGCTACCGACTGTTCGTCGACAGCTTGCTCTGTGTTGAACAACTGGAACAGAGGGAAGTGGAGCGCATGGCCCGGGAAATATCTGCTGAAGCCGATATGCAACACCTGGTAGTGCGAGCTTCAAGCCTGCTATCCGATATCACCAAGTTGGCCGCCGTCGTTATGCTGCCCCGCAAGCGGCAGAGTTCGCTCGAACACATCGAGTTCATCTCCCTTTCACAGAATCGAATTCTCGTCATTCTGGTCTTAAGCAACAAGGAGATCCAGAACCGGATCATACACACGGCAAAAACCTATACGCAATCGCAGTTACAACAGACTGCAAACTACCTGAATTCCACCTGTCGCGGCAAGAACCTGAATGCGATAAGGACCGAAGTGCTCAGGGAACTGAGAAAACTGAAGGAAGATGTGAGTGAACTGATGCAGGCAGCCATCGAAATGGCACAAAAGGCCTTTGTCACCCCTGCTGTCGAAGATGAAGTTGTAATATCAGGTCATACCAACCTGATGGGTGTGGCCGAACTCAGCGACCTGGAAAAATTGAAACGATTATTCGAGAGTTTCAACGAGAAGCGGGATATCCTGCACTTGCTGGAGAATGCGATCAGCGCTAAGGGCGTTCAGATATTCATCGGCGAGGAATCGGGCTATGAGGTACTGGATAATTGCAGTATCGTCACCTCTCCATACCAGGGTGAGGGACAGATCCTTGGGGTGCTGGGTGTAATAGGGCCCACCCGAATGGATTATGAAAGGGTCATTCCGATCGTAGACGTGACTGCAAGAATACTGGGTTCGGTCTTGAATTCTGTGGATTAGTCCATATCTTTTATTTGCGGGTGGCATGGACCCCAATTCACGCGTCCCCACTGTTCTTGCCGGCGTGGGGGACATCCGTTCATGAAGAGTATTCCTGATGACATCGTTTCAATGGGCATAACGACAGGTTGATCACTATGGTTGAAGAAAAAAAACAAACGGTTAACGGAGGGGGAACCGGAGAAACTGAGAATTCTACCGCGCTGGACGTGGATGACAAAGAGCTCGAAGTTGAGGTTCCCGGCCAAGTACAGGCGGAAGAAGCTGATGTCCGGCAGGATGTAGCCGGTAACGAGGTTGCCGAGTTGTTGCAGGAAAACGAGCGTTTAAAAATAGAGGCGCAGGAAAATATTGACAAAGCGCTGCGTGCCGTGGCGGAGCTGGATAATATTCGAAAACGCACCTCCCGTGACATCGAAAATGCCCATAAATATGCGCTGGAAAGGTTCATCAGCGAACTGTTACCGGTAGTAGACAGCATGGAACTGGGCATCAACGCCTCACAATCAGCGGAGGATATCGAGAGTTTACGGGAAGGGATGGACCTGACCCTGAAGAAACTTTTCGATTGCCTGGGCAAGTTCGGGGTAACAACCATTGACCCGACCGGTGAAAAGTTCGACCCCGAATGGCATGAAGCCGTTTCAATGCAGAAACTGGAAGGCAGCGAACCGGGCCAGGTTGTAACCGTGATGCAGAAAGGTTATGAGTTGAACGGCAGGCTGGTCAGGCCGGCTATGGTCGTGGTGGCAAAATAGTGGCGCCAGAGTAAAACTACCAGGCTTGAATTTCGGCAGTATGACCCACATATACCTGTTAACCCGGGTAGTGCACCGGCGCGTATACGAATCACGAGGGGTTAACATACAGAAATAAGACAGTCAGGATTATCAAAGAGGCATAAAAATGAGCAAAATTATCGGTATAGACCTGGGTACGACCAATTCCTGTGTTGCAGTATTGGAAGGCAGTCAGGCCAAGGTGATTGAAAACAGCGAAGGCGGTCGAACCACACCGTCTATTGTCGCGTTTTCCGACGACGACGAGGTCCTGGTAGGGCAATCGGCCAAACGTCAGGCGGTTACCAATCCCGACAAGACATTATTTGCGGTCAAACGTTTAATCGGCCGGCGTTATGAGGACGGCGTCGTACAAAAGGATATTGATATGGTTCCGTATAAAATCGTGAAAGCGGACAACGGTGATGCCTGGGTTGAGATAAAGGGTAAAAAGATGGCTCCCCCGGAGGTCTCGGCGCGGGTCCTGATGAAGATGAAACAAACGGCCGAGGATTACTTGGGAGAAAAGGTCACCGAGGCGGTGATTACCGTCCCGGCCTATTTCAATGACTCACAACGTCAGGCTACCAAGGATGCGGGCAAGATCGCGGGTCTGGAAGTACGGCGCATTATTAATGAACCGACCGCTGCGGCCCTGGCCTATGGCATGGACAAAAGACAGGGAGACGCCAGGATAGCCGTTTATGACCTCGGCGGCGGCACCTTCGACGTGTCCATTATCGAGATCGCCGAAGTCGATGGCGAGCACCAGTTCGAGGTATTGTCCACCAATGGCGATACGTTTTTGGGCGGCGAGGATTTTGACCTGCGTATTATCGATTTCCTCTGTGATGAATTCAGGAAGGACCAGGGTATCGACCTGCATAATGATCCCCTGGCGCTGCAACGTCTGAAGGAGGCAGCGGAAAAGGCGAAGATAGAGCTGTCGTCCAGCCACCAGACTGATATCAACCTGCCTTATATCACGGCAGATGCCAGCGGCCCCAAGCATCTCAATATCAAGCTGAGCCGTTCCCGGCTCGAGGCGCTTGTGGAAGACCTCATTGACCGTACCATTCAACCCTGCCGCGTGGCCTTGGAAGACGCCGGGATTTCTGCAGCGGATATCACCGACGTTATCCTGGTGGGCGGGCAGACCCGTACTCCCAAGGTACAGGAAAAGGTCAAGGAGTTCTTCAGCAAGGAACCGCGCAAGGACGTCAACCCGGATGAGGCCGTTGCGGTAGGCGCGGCGATCCAGGCCGGCGTACTGGGCGGTGACGTCAAGGACGTGCTGCTGCTTGACGTGACGCCTCTTTCATTGGGTATAGAGACCCTGGGCGGGGTTATGACCAAGCTCATTGAGAAGAACACGACCATCCCGACCAAGGCGCAGCAGGTGTTTTCCACCGCAGACGATAACCAGACTGCGGTTACGGTGCACGTCCTGCAGGGTGAGCGCGAGATGGTCGCAGGCAATAAATCCCTGGGCCGTTTTGACCTGACGGACATTCCGCCCGCGCCCCGGGGCATACCCCAGATTGAAGTGACTTTTGATATTGATGCCAACGGTATTTTGAATGTGTCGGCAAAAGACAAGGCAACGGGCAAGCAACAGTCCATCATCATCAAGGCGTCCAGTGGTTTGTCAGAGGAGGAAATCGAAAACATGGTCAAGGACGCGGAAGCTCATGCCGAAGAAGATCGGCAGGCAAAGGAGCTGGTTGAATCCCGCAACATGGCGGAGAACCTGGTATATTCGACGAAGAAATCCATTGATGAATTGGGCGATAAGGTCGAGGAACAGGAGAAAAAAGATATCGAGGCTGCCATTGCCGACGTTGAAGAAACCCTGAAAGGGAATGACAAGGACACCATAGATGAAAAATCCCGCAAACTGGCTGAAGTTGCAGGCAAACTGGCGGAGAAGGCATACCAGCAGGCTGCGGCTGAGCAGGCTGCCGGCGCTAATGGCCAAGATAAATCCACAGGTGCGAAAAACGGCGCCACCAATGAAAATGTTGTTGACGCTGAATTCGAGGAAGTGGATGACAACAAGAAGTAAATCTGCGAGAAATGCAGGTTATGGCTGAGAAACGAGACTATTATGACGTTCTTGGCGTATCAAAAAATGCGTCCGATACCGAAATAAAAAAAGCATTTCGCCGCCTGGCAATGAAGTACCATCCGGATCGTAATCCGGATAATCAAGCGGCGGAGGAAAAATTCAAGGAAGCAAAGGAAGCCCATGATGTCCTGAGCGACCAGCAGAAACGCTCAGCTTATGATCAATTCGGCCACGCCGGTGTGAGCACATCCGCCGCTGGTCCGGATGCGCAGGGATTCAGCGGTTTCGGCGATATATTCGACAGTGTTTTCGGCGATATATTCGGCGCGCAAGGGCGTGGTGGCCAGCGCACTCAGGCCGGGTCGAACCTCCGTTACGACCTGGAGATGAGTCTGGAAGAAGCCATAGCCGGTACCACGATCAAGATACGGGTGCCCAAGTTGGTTACCTGCAACACCTGTTCCGGCAGCGGCGCCAGACGCGGTTCCAGCCCGGTTCAGTGTCCCACCTGTAACGGCGGCGGTCAGATCCGTATGCAACAAGGGTTTTTCTCGGTGCAGCAGACCTGTCCGAAATGCCGTGGTCAGGGACAAATCATCAATGATCCTTGCCAGGCCTGCCATGGGCAAGGTCGGGTCCGGGATAGCAAAACCATCTCAGTGAAAGTCCCGCCGGGTGTTGACACCGGCGACCGGATACGCCTGTCAGGCGAGGGAGAGGCCGGTGAGTTCAGCGCTCCGGCCGGCGACCTGTATGTGCATGTCATCGTCAGGGAGCATGATATATTCAGCCGTGAGGGTTCGAATCTTTTCTGCGATATTCCGATCAGTTTCGCCGCAGCCACCCTGGGTCGGGAGATCGAGATCCCGACCCTGGACGGCAAAGTCAAGCTGAGGATCCCGCCGGAAACCCAGAGCGGCAAATTATTCCGCCTGCGCGGCAAAGGCGTGCGTTCTGTCCGGTCATCGGCAAGAGGTGACTTGTTATGCCGCGTAGTGATTGAGACCCCCGTGAATTTAAGCAGGGAACAAAAGGACTTATTGGAACAATTTGAAGAATCCATGCTGGAGGATGATAGCCGCTATCG
>JAAXHV010000083.1:0-3783 GCA_012270695.1 Gammaproteobacteria bacterium
CAACTGGATGCGTTCGGCTTTACCAATAGTACGGAATTGACAGCTTTTACGCCGGGCGTACACATGTCCGGCAACAGTGCCGGCCATACCCAGCAGTTCACTATCCGGGGCGCGACCCAGAACGACTTCAACGACCTGGCGGAAGCGCCTAATGCCGTCTATATCGATGAAGGTTACCAGGCCGCGGGCCAGGCGCAATTGTTTGCCAGTTTCGATATGGACCGGGTGGAAATCCTGAAAGGACCACAGGGCACCCTGTTCGGACGTAATGCAACCGGCGGCCTGGTGCATTACATCACCCGGGAACCGACCGAGGAATTCCAGGCCTACGGCGACATCGTCTACGGCAGGTACGACCAGGTGCGGTTTGAGGGCGCGGTCAGCGGCGCCCTGTCTGAAGGCATCAAGGCGAGGATATCCGGCTTTCACCGGCGTCATGACCCAATCCTGAAGAACATCTTTACGCCGGAGGATCTACCCCCCACGCCGTTGTACCTGGCCGTGCCGTTCACGCCCAACGGCGGCGCGCCGCGCGGCCCCCTGAACGGTTCGCTCAGCGGCCAGGACGATCTCTGGACCGACGACCAGTACGCGATACGCGGGCAGATCCTGATTGAACCTAACGAAGACCTGGAAATCCTGCTCAAGGGCCAGTATGCCGAGTCCACGCTGGCTTCCGGTCCGTACCAGAACGGAGCGACGGTCGGGGAATATGACGACCAGCGCCGCCGGGTTAATTCCCTGTTGTCGAACCACAAGACCAACCCCAATTCCTGTGAGGCCCTGATAGTCGGAACCAAGCAGTGTCTTCCGGGCGGCGAAGTCTTTGACTTTGATCTGGATGATTACCGGCCGGCGCCCGATACGGATTTGTTCGGCTATCGCGACGCGGATGGTGGCGAGGGGCTGACTACCTCCACCGACCATACCGTAGCCGACTTTGACAGGACCGATATGTATGGTTTTACGGGGAAACTCACCTGGAACATGGACTGGGCAACTCTGGTAGTAGTCAGCAACTATGCGGACCAGGAGAAGATACGCAGCCTGGACGTGAATTCCGGTCCGGCGCCGCAACTGGTGGTGACCAGCGATTCCGTGATCGACTGGTTTACCCAGGAAGTGCGCCTGGAGGGGGAGACCGACCGGTTTCGCTGGATAGCAGGGTTCTATTACCTGAATATTGACGGCGACTTCAGCCAGAACCTGGGTGACACGGTCGGAGGCATAAATGTTTTCGGCGCCAGTCCACCGCCGAACGGAGCCGGTGTCAGCGACCTGTTCCTGGAAGGGTCGCTGGATGCGTTTCTGGAAACGCAGTCCTACTCCATATTCGGCCAGGTGGACTACGATCTTACCGAACAACTGGAGTTGAACATAGGCTGGCGCGGCATTATCGAGGAGAAGGATTACGAGTTTTACAGCAACCTGTTCATCAATACCGACGACAGGTGGACGGAAAGCCTGCGCCGTGGCGGTACGCCAATCGCATCGCTGTTGCCGGATCATATTGAAGACACGTCTGATTTCCTCTGGTCCGGCAAGATCCAGTTGAACTACGCTCCCAGTGATGACCTGTTACTGTACGGCGGAGTCAACCGGGGCGTGAAGGCAGGCAGTTGTAACGCGCCGGTTCTTACATTCCTGACACCGGAACAATACTGTTTTGATGAAGAGGTATTGCTGGCCTATGAGATAGGGTTTAAATCAACGATTTGGGACGGTAGAGCGCGGATTAACGGCGCGGCTTACTATTATGATTATTCCGATTATCAGGCCTTCCAGTTTGTTGGCACCTCCGGCGCTGTATTCAATGCCGATAGTGAATCCATGGGTTTTGAACTGGAGATAGTCACCAACCCGGTTGCTAACCTGGACCTGTTGTTCGGCATTGCCTATATCGACCCCAAGGTGAAAGACCTGTCTATTGCGCCGGGCGTTTTGCGTGATGTCGAACCGTCTTTCACCCCGGAGGTACAGTTCAACGCCCTGGGCCGTTATACCTGGCCGAACTCAATCCTGGGCGGTTCTCTCGCGGTGCAGGTGGACGGCAACTATGCATCCAGCGCGTTCCACAATATCAACAACTTTGATGCCGACAGGATGCCCGATTACTGGCTGGGCAACGCCAGCCTCACCTGGATAAGCGCGGACGAGCATTGGGAAGTGGGCGGTTTCGTCGATAACTTCTCCGATACCCGCAACATGAATATCGGATTCTCCCTGCCTTTCGTCTGCGGTTGCGACGAGCAATCTTATGGTTATCCGCGCATGTACGGGGCCAGGGTACGATACAGCTATTTCTGAAACGGAAAAAGAGTGTTCAGTTGATTGATACAGTCCTGTTCACAACAATGCTTTGGTCAAGGCCCGGTACAGGTCGTTCTTGAGATCGGATACGTCCTCGTGACCGATGGAAAGACGGATTAAGCCGGGCGCGATACCTGTTTGCCGTTTCTCCTCATCCGTCAGCCGGTTATGGGTGGTAGTGGCAGGATGGGTGATCGTGCTTTTGCTGTCGCCCAGGTTCGCCGTGATAGAGAACAACCGGATATGATCGATGAGCCGCCATGCCGCTGCCTGTCCTCCTGTAACCACGAAGCTGACGATGCCGCCGAAGTCTTTCTGCTGGCGCACCGCCAATTCGTGTTGCGGGTGATCGGCCAGTCTCGGATAGTAGACTTTCTCTATTCCTTCCTGGGCGACCAACCAATGGGCGATCTCCGCAGCGTTGCGGCTGTGGGCCAGCATGCGCAGGTTCAGGGTCTCGAGTCCTTTTAAAAAGACCCAGGCGTTAAACGGGCTCATTGTCGAACCCCCGTACTTGAGGACGTTGAACACGTTCTCTCCCAGCAGTTGTTCACTGCCCAGCACCGCACCGCCTACGCAACGACCCTGACCGTCCAGGTATTTCGTCGCCGAGTGGATGACGACGTCGGCGCCCAGCCGGAAAGGCTGCTGCAAGACCGGCGTACAAAAACAGTTATCCACTACCAGCAGGCAGCCATGACTGTGGGCGATGTCGGCCAGGCGTTGGATATCGGCCACTTCCGTCAACGGGTTGGAAGGCGTCTCCAGGTACAGCAGTCGCGTTTTTCCGGTAATCGCTGCCTCCCAGGCCGCGTAATCACTGAGTGTGACATAGCTGGTTGCGATGTCGAATTTACTCAGGACCTTGTTGAGCAGGTTTATTGTCGTGCCAAACACGCTGCGGGAGGAGACGATGTGGTCACCGGCTTTCAACAGACCCAGGCAGGCGCTCAATATGGCGCCCATTCCCGAAGACGTTGCGATACATCGTTCTGCGCCTTCCATTGCTGCCAGTCGTTCTTCGAAGATGCGTACCGTGGGATTGGTAAACCTGGAATAGATATTGCCGGGTTCGTCCTCGGCAAACCTGGCCGCGGCCTGGGCTGCGTCCTTGAATACAAAACTGGAAGTCAGGAACAACGGTTCGCTGTGTTCGCCCTCCCCGGTAGGTTGGCGGCCGGCGCGCACCGCCAGGGTATTTACCCCGTATTGATCAGGGTCGATTTTAGCCATGTCACCTCCTTAATCCGTATCGTTTCCGGATAAAAAGCGCCGGAAAAACAACGGATCTAACAGTTAAATCAGCAAGCCCGTGAAGAGACCACCTGTTGGAAGTACATGGCTGAGTGCGTGTTAAGCTGGCGCAGGGCACAAAAAAACCCGCATTCAGCTTGGATGCTAAAGCAGGTTGGTTCTCTTTAGCCGTATTTATAATGCGCCCGCAAGCTGAATATCAAATCGGCGCCCAACTTA
>JAAXHV010000083.1:3857-4797 GCA_012270695.1 Gammaproteobacteria bacterium
TGTGATTTGGTTTTTTTACGGCAATTAACAAGGGCCGTTCGTTCCATTTCTCATGCACAGCGCTGATCACGGTGGCTTCGGCTATGGCCGGATGCAGCATGGCGCAGTTCTCAAGGTCAATGGAACTGATCCACTCACCGCCGGACTTGATCAGGTCTTTTGACCTGTCGGTGACCTGGATTGTACCGTCAGGATCTATGGTTGCGACATCACCAGTCGTGAACCAGCCGTTCGCATCAACGCCGGATTCTGACTCCGTTGCCGCAAAATAATGCTGGCATACAGTCGGTCCTTTTACCTTCAGGTGTCCCGCTGTGGCGCCGTCCCAGGGCAGGGCGTTATTCTCATCGTCGGTGATCTTTACCTGCAAGCCAAAAACAGGTCTTCCCTGTTTCAGCGGATACTGTTTTTGTTCTTCCTCAGCCAGTGAAGCAAAACCGGGTCCGGGCACGTTCAGTGTGCCGGCAGAGCAGAGCTCGGTCATACCCCAGCCCTGAACGAGTTCAACCCCGTAATCCTTGAAACGCCGAAATAAAGATAACGGGCAGGCCGTGCCACCGACAATGGCTTTGCGCAGGGAATTCATGTTTCCCTTTGATTGATCCAGATGATCGACCAGCATCTGCCAGATTGTCGGCACGCTGACGCCATAAGTGACTCTTTCCCGGGCGATGAGCCGGCTCACCACCTGTGGGTTGCCCATATAGCGGTTCGGGAACACCAGCTTGGCGCCGATCAACGGCGCGCGGAAAGGCAGTCCCCAGGCATTGACATGGAACATCGGTACCAGGGGCATGACAACATCGTTAGCGGTAAGACCGTCAGTATCCAGTAATGAGATGGATAAGGTGTGCAGTAACAGCGACCTGTGGGAATATAGCACGCCTTTGGGGTTACCGGTCGTGCCGGACGTATAACACATGGCACAAGCCGACGCTTC
>JAAXHV010000084.1:0-14164 GCA_012270695.1 Gammaproteobacteria bacterium
TTTTCCGATACCTGGTGGTACCTGGATGAGGATGATAGAGAAGCTAACTGGCGTATAGGCGGGATGCAGGCTGTTACCCTGCATGAAGCCAGGCAACACCTCTACATATTGATGCACCAGGGTGATTTTTATACCTACGAAGCGCCCGGTCCGGAAATCTGGGTCTATGATCTGGCAGTTCAGGAGCGGATAAAAAAGATCAATACCACGCATACCAGTATTTCAATAGCCGTGAGCCAGGATGAGAACCCGCTGCTGTACACTATCACCGAGGACTTGAGCAGCCTGGATATCTATGATGCCGGCAGCGGAGAATACCTCCGCTCAGCCGGAGAACTCGGTATCACGCCGTTTTTGATTGAACCGGTGCCGTTGTCATAGACAGGACTTGAACGTTCATATCCATTTATCCTGCCGACGACAATGAGGGTTAATAATGAAGCTTTTTGATCGCTGGTTTCAACAGAAAACCCGCTCCCTGGCGCGCCATACCTCGCGCCGGAGCTTTTTAATGAAGGCCGGAACAGTACTCGTCGGCGCCGGCGCACTACCCCTGCTGCCCGTTGCCAGGGCGAACCCGGCGCCGGATGACCAGTCGATTTCAGGGCCGGAAGGCGATCCGGGAAAATGTGATTACTGGCGCAACTGCGGCATGGACGGTTTCCTCTGTACCTGCTGTGGCGGCAGTCACACCAGTTGCCCGCCCGGAACTGAAATGGCGCCCATGACCTGGGTAGGCACCTGCAAAAATCCTGCGGACGGGCGTGATTACATCATCGCCTATAATGATTGTTGCGGCAAGAGCACCTGCAACCGCTGCATGTGCAATCGCAACGAGGGAGACCTGCCGAATTATTTTCCATCAAAGAGCAATGATATCAACTGGTGCATGGGCGCAAGCAACAACGTCTATCATTGCACAACCACCATACTGCTGGGACTGGCGGTGAAGTAACCCGGCTGTATGCTTCCATCGTAAGCATGCCTGTCAGTGATCAAGAGATAGCTTCGCTGGTGGAACCGGCGCGGGTACATAAACGAGTTTATACTGACCCGGCCATATTCGACCTGGAAATGGAGCGCATCTGGGGCAATGCCTGGATCTTTATCGGACACGAAAGCCAGGTAAAAAAACCCGGAGATTACTTTACCACGACTATCGGCAGGCAATCTGTAATCGTCACCCGACACAGTGACGACCAGGTCCATGTCATGTATAACCGCTGCGCACACAAGGGCGCGCAACTGGCCGGTGAGTCCTGCGGCCACGCACAAAAATTACGTTGTGCTTATCACGGCTATGTATTTGATACTGCCGGTAAGCTGTTGCATATACCCAGGGAAGAGGGTTATGCAGGCTCGCTATTCGAGCGGGATAAGCCACTGGCTAATATACGCAAGGTGGCCCGTGTCGAGATTTATCGGGGTTTTATTTTTGCCAACCAGGCGCAGCAGGGTCCGGACCTGAAAAGCTGGTTGGGACCGGCTATAACCTCGTTTGATAACGCGGTCGAGCGTTCCCCCACGGGTGAAATAGAAATCACCGGCGGCGTATTGCGCTATATGCACGATGCCAACTGGAAAATCCTGCTGGAAAACGTGTCTGATAACCTGCATCCGGCAGTGACCCACCAATCCGCCTGGCAACCGGCAAAACAACTGGCCCGGCAATTCCCGGAAAATGAAAAACCTCTGCCGCTCGCCATGCTGGAACCCTTCGGTTCCAGCTACGAGTTTTTCGACACCATAGCCATGACTACCTGCGGTAACGGGCACACCTGGTCCGGCGGCAACGCCACCATCCATATTGGTTATCCGCGCGAATCAAAATATGTACAGGATATGGTAGCGGCTTACGGCGAGGAGAAGACCAACCAAATCTTGTCCATGCAACGACAGAACACCATTATTTATCCGAGTATCGCCTTCAAGAGTGCGTTGCAGACGATTCGGGTCTATCACCCCATCGCCGTTGACAAGACCATCCAGGAAACCTGGACATTCAAACTCGGCGGCGTATCGGACGATATGCTGCATACCTCGGTACTGTACAACCAGTTGATCTTTTCCCCGTTTTCCATAGCGGGGCATGATGACTATGAAGCCTACCACCGGATTCAGCACGGCCTGCAGACGGAGGCCTCCGAATGGGTGAGCCAGCACCGCCATTTTGGCCGCGATCAACCCGGCGATGACGGCACTACCCGGGCCCTGGGAACCAGCGACATCGTTTTCCGCCACGAATTTGAGGCATGGAAGGACTATATGACTTTATCTGTGGACGATATACATGTGGAAACCGCCAGAGAGAATCAAGTATAAACCGCAGCCTGGTACAAACCCGTCCGCGGATGAGGCCGGTTCGGCCCTGTTATTTACTCCAGTCAAGCTGGGTCCCCTTACCCTGGAGCAGCGTACCTGGGTGCCGGCCATGGTGCCATGGCGTTCCAATGAAGACGGATATGTCACTGACGATGTGCTGGACTGGTATGAACGGTTTGCCAAAGGACAGCCAGGCGCGATTGTCATCGAGGCTACCGGTATCCGCGATATTCCCAGTGGACCTTTATTGCGCATCGGTGATGACAGGTTTATCCCGGGGTTGAGGGAATTGGCTGAAGTGGTCAAAAGCGCCAGCCTGGGAAAGACGAAACTGCTTATCCAGGTCATTGATTTTCTCACGATTCGCCGACGCCCGAATCCGGCCAAATTTTTTGGCCGGTTTTTGGCCATTACCGATGAGCACAGGGAACGGCTTGATGCCCGTGACTGGACGGAAGAGCGGGTCAGAGAGCACCTGGCCCGCGTGCCTGATAATGAACTGGATGACCTCCTGACCGACGCAGAACTGGAAGCGCTGCGCATGGGTTATCGGGAAAGGGTTACCGATTTACACCTGCCCCACGTAAAAAATCTGCCACGGGTATTGCCTGATTTATTTGCCCAGGCCACCCGGCGCGCCCGCGCGGCAGGTATCGACGGTGTTGAACTCCATTATGCCCATGCCTACACGATGGCCTCGTTTCTGTCCGCAACAAACCACCGCCCGGACGGCTATGGCGGCCCGCGCCAGAACCGGGTACGCTTGCCCCTGGAGATATTCCGGCAGGTTCGCCGCGTGGCTGGAGAGGATTATTGCACCGGCTGCCGCTTTCTCAGCGATGAGTGTATAGAAAACGGCAGTACGATAGACGATGCGAAGTATTTCGCAGTCGAATTTGCGCAAGCCGGCATGGATTTCCTCTCGCTGTCCCGCGGCGGCAAATTCGATGACGCCAAACAACCGTTGGTCGGTTGGGCTGCCTATCCCTATACGGGGCGAAGTGGTTATGAATGCATGCCCGGTTATATTTCCGACAAGGCCGGCCCATTTGGCCGAAATGTGGAGCCCGTTGCGCAGATAAAGGCGGCGGTCAACGCAGCCGGATTTGCCACTCCCGTGGTAGTCATCGGCGGTATTCACGGATTTCAGCAGGCGGAAGCCTTGTTGCAGCAGGGCAAGGCAGACATCGTAGGCGCCGCCCGCCAGAGTCTTGCCGACCCGGACTGGTACCTGAAACTCAGGCTGGGCAAGGGAGACCGGATAAGGGTGTGCGAATATACCAATTACTGTGAAGGCCTGGATCAAAAACACAAGCAGGTTACCTGCCAGCTATGGGACCGGCTTCAGTTGGATGAACAGGGCGTCAAGTTATCCCGTGACGGCCGCCGCCGGCTAGTCGCCCCGGAGTGGACAAATCAGCAGGGAGAAGATTAGGACGCTCATAGAGCGCCCGCAGGGTGTGCGCCAGGGACGGCGCGCATCAAAGAGACAGGCTGAGGGTCTTAGCCCGGATATCTCACCCATGCTGGCGCTCTTTGATTTCGTCCAGGGTTTTACAGTCTATGCACAAGGTCGCCGTCGGCCTGGCTTCAAGCCGTTGAATTCCGATCTCACCGCCGCAGATCTCGCAATAACCATAATCACCTGAATCCAGCATCAGCAGCGATTCATTTATTTTCTTGATGAGTTTTCGTTCGCGATCCCGCGTCCGCAATTCCAGGGCAAATTCTTCTTCCTGGGTAGCGCGGTCATTGGGGTCGGGAAAATTGGATGCCTCATCCTGCATGTGATGCACGGTTCGCTCGACTTCCTCCATCAAAGCCTGTTTCCATTCAATCAGCAGGTTGTGGAAATGCTCAACCTGGGCTGGATTCATATATTCCCCTGCCGCTGCTGCACTGCTGATCGGGTTTATTTCAGGGGCATGTTCCCCACCGGCGACTTTTTTCATTTCATTCTTTACCGAACCGCACTCTGTAACGCATCACTTGACCATTCATTCAGTTGATCCATTTGTCTATTTGAAACCATATTATTGCCTTGTGTCAATACTTGTATCTTGCTGCGCTAAACGGTATGGTTATAACTCATGCGGTTGCGCAAAATCAAACTCGCGGGTTTCAAATCCTTTGTTGATCCTACCACGCTGCTGGTCTCCGATAATCTTGTCGGAATCGTAGGGCCGAACGGTTGCGGCAAATCCAACATCATCGATGCGGTTACCTGGGTTATGGGGGAGAGTTCCGCCAAACACCTGCGCGGGGATGCACTGACTGATGTGATCTTTAACGGATCCAGTGTCAGACAACCTGTCGGGCAGGCTTCGGTAGAACTGATATTTGACAATTCGGATGGCAAACTGGGCGGACCCTATGCCGGCTATGCCGAGATTTCCATAAAGCGGCAGTTAAACAGGGATACGATATCCATCTATTATCTGAATAACACCCGTTGCCGGCGTAAGGATATTCAGAATATCTTCCTGGGAACGGGGATCGGGCCACGCAGCTATTCGATTATTGAACAGGGAGTCATTTCCAGGTTGATAGAGGCCAGACCGGAGGAACTGCGCGTCTTTCTCGAGGAAGCCGCGGGAATATCCAAATTCAGGGAACGGCGCCGGGAAACGGAGAACCGGATAAGACATACCCGGGATAATATCAGCAGGTTGACGGATGTACTTGAAGAGCTGGGAAAACAGTTGGATCACCTGCAGCGGCAGGCAAAGGCGGCGGAGCGCTTCAAGGTATTGAAGCAGGAAGAACGCCAGTTAAAAGCGGAATTATTGGCCCTGGACTGGAAAGAACTATCAAGCAGCGTCCGGGAAAAAATCAGGATTGTTCGTTCCCACGAGACCAGGGTGGATAAAGGACTGGCCAAACTCCGGGAAGTGGAAGCGGATATCGAGGTACAACGGGAAAATTATAGCGCGGCAAACGAAGCGTTCAACAAGGTCCAGGCTGACTTTTACCAGGTAGGCAGTGACATTTCACACACAGAACAACGGATTAACCATACCCAGGAACGCATAGAATCATTAAAAACAGAAGCTGACAAGGCGAGAGAGGCAGAGCAGGCACTCAAACAGCAACTGGAGGATGACAGAAAGGAATTGACTACGGTTATGGAAAAAATGCTGCTGCTGGAACCACGGCTGGAGGTGGCCGAGTCCGGCAGCGGTGAGGCTTATAACGCACTGCGCCAGGCTGAGGAGACATGGCAAAACCTGCAAAGTGAATGGGATTCCCTGAACCGCGCCATATCCGAGCTTGACAAACAAATGGAAGTGAATTCAACACACAAGGATTTGCTGCTGTCAGGATTGCCTGGTCTGGAACAGCGCGGAAACAACCTGAGGAATGAGGCCCATAAGCTTGCGCCGGACGGGCTGGAAGAGAATATGGAGAAATTGTCTGCAGCTAATTCAAGCAGCGAGAGTCTGCTGGAGCGGCAAAAAAGTGAACTGGGCAAGACCTCGGCAGACTTGCAACGTTATCGCGCTGAGCTGGCGCATATCAATTCACGGGGTTTGGAATTACGCGCGGATTACCAGAAGAATGAGAGCAAGTGTGCCTCCCTGGAGGCATTACAACACAACGATGCCCTTGATTATAAGGAAACCCTGGAACGCTGGTTAGCCAGCCTTGGCCTGGTTGATGCCCCCCGGCTGATCGACCATCTCCAGGTAGAGGAAGGCTGGGAGGCGGCGTTTGAAGCCGTAGCCGGCCAGCGTTTGCAGGATCTCAGTGTCGCTGATCTGCACAGCGTGGCTGGCGCTTCGCCGGACCTGGAAGCTGGCAAGGCCGGATTGCTGCTCAACAACGCAGACCATATCGGATACCTGCCCAAATCCCATCCCAGACTCATCGATAAAGTATCCGCAGGAGCTCCCCTGCATGCCATCCTGAACAGAATATACCTGGCTGATGACCTGGAACATGCCAAGGAAATCTGCCGGGAACTGGACGAGACCGAGTCGGTCATTACCAAAGATGGAGTCTGGATGAATAACTACTGGGTAAGAATTCATCGTCCTGCGGATAATATCTCCGGCATGTTGACGAGGGAACAGCAATTATCCCAATTGAAAGGTGTACGGCTGGAACTGGAAAAGGAAATCAGCTCACAGGAAACGACGGCGGCAGAGAAGAACGAGCTGATAGATAAGGCAGAACAACAATCGAAACGTTTAATGGCGCAATTGGACAAACAACAAGAGACTGCTACCGCGACCAGGGCGCAGTATACGGAATTGAAGACCCGTTTCGAGCAGGCGCACGACAGGGAGAAGCAGATAAATGAGGAACTACAGGACATACAACGGCAAAAAGAAAATGATCGAACAGAGATAAAAAAACTGGAAGAGCTTCTGCAACAGGACAGACAGTCCAGGCGACGATTACAGGGACGGCATAAGCGCCTGACAGCTGTAAGGTCGGAGCATAACCGCATACTGGGGAAGGCCCGCTCTCGATGGCAGAACGCCAATGATGACAGACACTCGATTGCATTACAGCTGGAGTCCAGCAGGTCGCAAAAAGTATCGATAGAGCAATCTATAAAACGCTGTGAAATGCAAATCTCTGCTACCGGGGCACGCATCGGGGAACTGGAAAGCGCAGTGCACGCGCAATACAAACCGTTACAGGAATTGCGTGAAACCCTCAATGTCAAACTAGCCGAAAAGGTGGGCGCTGAAGCCGTCCTGACAGCAGCCAGAGAGGCGGTGTTGCAACAGGAAAAACAATCCAGGAACAAACAGCAGCTACGCAGTGAGAGCGAGCAGGAACTTCAGGGTCTGCGCAGCGAATTGGAGCAGGCCAGGATTCAGCACCAGGAGGTCAAGGTAAGAGTGCAGACGGTTGAGGAACGACTGGAAGCTATGGATCACACTCCCCAGACATTGCTGGCCGGACTGGATGAGACAGCCGATAACCAGCAGTGGCAGGAAAAAATTAATACTGTTGAACTCAGGATACAACGTCTGGGCGCTATCAACCTGGCCGCGATAGAGGAATTTGAACAGGTCAGCGAACGAAAAAACTACCTGGACAGCCAGTACAGTGACTTGTCTTCTGCGCTGGAGACCCTGCAAGCGGCCATACACAGGATCGACAAGGAAACCCGGTCCCGTTTCAGGGAAACCTTCGACCGGCTGAATGTCAACCTGAAGGAAAGCTTCCCATTGTTATTCGGTGGCGGTCATGCTTACCTGGAAATGACGGCTCAGGACCTGCTGGAAACCGGCGTCACAGTCATGGCCAGGCCACCCGGAAAGAAAAACAGTAATATCCACCTGTTGTCCGGTGGAGAAAAAGCCCTGACTGCCGTGGCCCTGGTGTTTTCCATCTTCAAACTGAACCCCGCGCCATTTTGTATTCTTGACGAAGTGGATGCACCTCTTGATGATAATAACGTCAGAAGGTTCAGTGATATGGTTAAAACAATGTCGAAAGACGTGCAATTCATCATCGTTACCCATAATAAAATCACTATGGAGATTACCCGCCAATTACTCGGGGTGACCATGCACGAAGCAGGCGTATCCAGACTGGTATCTGTTGACATCGATGAAGCAGTGGAAATGGCGGCTTCTGCCTAGCCCGGATTTCGCAGCACCTGGTGAGAAATCCGGGCTAGCGGGGTTATGGCGAAGAGACAATCGTGGGTTCTGGTGAGAGCAAAATAACAGAACTCAGGCGGCAGTTAAACGAATACAGCTACCGCTACCACGTCCTGGATGATCCGATAGTTCCCGACGCGGAATATGACCGCTTGTTACAAGAACTGGTCAACCTGGAAAATGAATACCCGGAACTGGTGACCCGGGACTCTCCTACGCAACGTGTCGGTGAACGCCCGCTCAGTGAGTTTTCCCAGGTAACCCACGATATACCGATGTTGTCCCTGGAAAATGCGTTCAGCAACGAGGAGTTAATCGCTTTTGACAAACGCATCAGGGACAGGCTGGACAGCGCGGAAATTCAGTATGCCGCGGAGGTAAAACTGGATGGCCTGGCAATCAGCTTACTCTACCAGGATGGCAAACTGGTGCGAGCGGCCACCCGGGGGGACGGCACAACCGGCGAAGACGTCACAGCCAATATCCGGACAATCAAATCCATCCCCCTGGCGTTACGCTTGACAGGATTCCCCGCGAGGCTGGAGGTCAGGGGAGAAGTATTCATGACAAAATCCGGGTTTGAGGAACTGAATAACAGGCAACAGGCAGAGGATGAGAAACTGTTTGCCAACCCCAGGAATGCCGCAGCGGGCAGTCTACGGCAACTGGATCCCAGGATCACCGCCGCGCGTCCCCTGCATTTTCTTGCTCATGGTATCGGGATTGTCGGCAGTGGAGAAATACCGTCTTCTCATTTCGACATCCTGCAATCTATGAAAACCTGGGGTCTGCCGGTTTCCGCTGAAACCGAGCGTGTTGCGGGGATAGAGGAATGTATCGATTTTTACCGGAAAATATCGGAAAAACGCGCACGATTACCCTATGAAATAGACGGTATCGTGTTCAAGGTCGATGACTTGAAACTCCAGGCTGAACTGGGCTTTGTCTCCCGGGCTCCCAGGTGGGCCGTCGCCTGCAAGTTTCCGCCGGAAGAGGCATTGACCGAACTGCTGGATATCGAAGTACAGGTCGGCCGTACTGGCGCGTTGACACCCGTGGCGCGACTCAGGCCTGTACGGGTCGGCGGCGTGACAGTGACGAATGCGACTCTGCATAACTCGGATGAAGTACAGCGTAAGGACGTTCGGGCAGGTGATACGGTCGTCATCAGACGGGCGGGGGACGTTATTCCTGAGGTCGTGCGGGTGATAGCTGAAAAGCGCCCGGAGGCAAGTCAACCATTCAGGATGCCTGGCCAGTGTCCCGTATGCGGTTCGCCGGCAGAAAGGGTCGAGGGCGAGGCGGCGATCAGGTGTACCGGCGGCTTGCATTGCAGCGCACAGGCAATTCAATCCATTATCCATTATGCCTCGCGCACAGCGATGGATATAACGGGTCTGGGGGAAAAACTGGTTGAACAGTTGTTTAATACGGGTTTGGTGAGTAATATTGCAGACTTGTATCAGCTGGAGCACGAGAGAGTTGCCGCGCTGGAACGGATGGGAGACAAATCGGCTGAAAACCTGCTCCGGGCAATTGAAACCAGTAAAAACACACATTTTGATAAATTCCTCTATGCTCTGGGCATCAGGGAAGTGGGGGAAACGACTGCGCGCAACCTGGCCTTACATTTTCAACTTGATGAAATAAAAAAAGCGACACAGGCAGACCTGTGCCAAGTTCGAGACATCGGCCCTGTGGTCGCTGATAATATAGTTCGCTTCTTCCGGGATGAGCAGAACCTTTCCATAATCGATCAAGTGCTCCGTTCCGGAGTAAACTGGGAAAGCGGACAGAACGACGACATTGCGGACTTGCAGGGAAAAACGTTTGTCATTACCGGCACACTGGCATCATTAAGCCGTGCTAAAGCAAAGGAGAAGCTGATTGCCAAGGGCGCAAAAGTGAGCGCCAGCGTATCCGGCAAGACGGATTACCTCATAGCCGGTGAAAACCCGGGAAGCAAACTTGACAAGGCCCGGGAGTTAAGCATTAATATCATTGATGAGACAGAGTTGCTGGAGATAATAGATTTTGCCTGAACAGCGAGTGTGCTTATGCCAATTGCGAGTAATAAGAGTAATTACAGGGAGGAACGAATGGGAACTTTCAGAACAGAATGTGTGCTTGAAAATCATCAGGACAGGACTCACTCGCTACGAGTGTCGGGCGTTATGGTTGACACCGGCAGTGAAGCAACCTGGATAAAGCGAGAATATCTTGAGAAAATCGGCATCAGGCCAGAAAAGAAGAAGCTGCGTTTTATCATGGCCAATGGACAGGAGGTAACCCGGTCGATCGGGTACGCCATCATTCACGTCGGTCAGGAAGCTACAACTGACGAAATCGTTTTTGCCCAGGAGGGTGACCTGCAATTGCTCGGGGCGCGCACACTAGAGGGATTAAACCTGAGAGTGGATCCCCGTAACAAAAAACTGGTTTCCGGCGGCCCCATCGTTGCTGCCGGCCACGTCACATTCAGATGAAAAAGCAGGTTTTTTGATCAAGCCGGCGGCAGCACCGTATCCCTGGCCGGCGCGGTTGGACTTGGCGCCGGGTAGTCGAGGGTGTAGTGCAAACCCCGGCTCTCCTTGCGCCGTAAAGCCGACTCGATAATCAGGTCTGCTACCAGGGATAGGTTGCGCAGTTCTATCAGGTCGTTATTGATGCGGAAATTGCCGTAGTATTCGTAGATCTCATCCTGCAGGAGTTTAATCCGGTGTTTTGCCCGTTGCAGGCGTTTATCGGTGCGCACAATACCTACGTAGTCCCACATGAAGCGACGGATTTCATCCCAATTATGGGAGACTACGACTTCTTCGTCCGAGTCCGTAACCTGACTCTCATCCCACTCAGGCAAGGGAGCGAGAGGAGAGGCCAGGTCCAGGTTGCGCCGGATATCCTTGTAGGCAGCATGGGCAAAAACCACGCATTCGAGCAGCGAATTACTCGCCATGCGGTTTGCGCCGTGGAGGCCGGAGTAGGATACCTCGCCGACCGCATAAAGCGCATCAACGTCGGTCCGCCCGTTTTTATCGATGACCACACCGCCACAAGTATAATGCGCGGCAGGAACTACCGGGATGGCTTGTCTGGTCAGGTCAAATCCGTATTGGATACAGCGGGCATAAATGGTGGGGAAGTGGTCTATGATGAAATCTTTTCCCCTGTGGCTGATGTCGAGGTAGACACAATCACTGCCCAGGCGCTTCATCTCATGATCGATGGCACGCGCAACTATGTCCCTCGGCGCCAACTCTCCCCGTGCATCAAATTTTTCCATGAAGCGCGAACCATCAGGAAGAAGCAACCTTGCCCCTTCACCGCGCAGCGCCTCAGAAATCAAAAAAGATTTCGCCTCCTGGTGATATAAACAGGTTGGGTGAAACTGTACAAATTCCATGTTGGCAACTTTACAGCCGGCGCGCCAGGCCATGGCTATGCCATCCCCGGTACATATATCCGGGTTGCTCGTATACAGGTAAACCTTGCCGGCTCCACCGGTGGCCAGCACCGTGTACCTGGATCGGAATACCCTGACCCGGTCATTTTTCTGGTCATAAACATAGGCGCCGACACATCGACCGTCCTTGACGATGAGATCAAGACCGGTGTGAAATTCGAATAGTTCGATGTTGTTGTGTGCACGGGTACGATTCTCAAGGGTGCTTTCAATCGCTTTGCCCGTCGAATCGGCTGCATGCAAGACACGGCGGTGACTGTGGCCGCCTTCCTGGTGAAGGTGAAACTCCCGGCCCTGGGATTCGGGCAAACGGGTAAAATTGACACCAAGATCAATTAACCAGCCGATGCTTTTTCTACCGTTTTCAACAACGAACCTGACTACGTCGGAATTACATAAACCACATCCTGTCTCGATTGTGTCATGGATATGGGACGCAACAGAATCTTCTGCGTGAAGGACTGCCGAAACACCTCCCTGGGCATAGAACGTTGCTCCTTCTTTCAGCTCCGCCTTGGAGATCACGGCAATATGCACATACCTGGCCAATTGCAGGGCCAGGCTTAAACCGGATGCGCCGCTACCGATAATCAGTACATCAGATTGGTGCTGGTCAGTTGTCATACGGGTGCAATATGGGGTACAAGATAATATAATTGATTATTTGCTTGAATTGATAACACTATCGTTGCTGAAAGCGTTTCTTATCTCATGGCAGCCGTTACCTCGGAACCTCACAGATCCGATCAAATACTCGTAGAAAGGGTAAAACGTGGGGACAAGAAGGCGTTTGACGCACTGGTGATAAAGTATCAGGGCAGAATTTTGAATCTTGTATCCCGTTATACCAACAACCCCCACGACGCCGGCGACGTGGCCCAGGAGACTTTTCTCAAGGCTTATCGGGCCCTGCCCAAGTTTCGTGGTGAAAGTACATTTTATACCTGGCTCTATCGAATTGCTGTGAATACGGCAAAAAATTATCTGACCTCAGGACTGCATCAACCTCTTGATACGGCCGTGGATTTTAATGAAATGGAACAAATTGAACAAAGCAACACTCTAAAGGAGCAGACAACGCCGGAACGCTTGCTGCTTACGCGTGAGTTACAAGAGACTATAATAACAACTATTGAAGAACTGCCTGCAGATTTGCGCTCGGCAATCACCTTGCGTGAACTGGACGGATTGAGCTATGAAGAGATAGCATCAGTCATGGAGTGTCCCGTCGGCACAGTGCGTTCACGTATATTCCGCGCACGAGAGGCGGTTGATAAACGAATAAGACCATTAATTGTAGATGAATAACATGAACGAAGCGAAGAAAGAACAATTGTCTGCATTCATGGATGGCGAAATTGACGGGCGGCATGAAAACCTGGTCGATCAGCTGCTGAAAGACCCGGAGATGCTGGACACCTGGTCTCGATACCATCTGATTTCAGACTGCCTTAAACAGTGTTTGCCCGAACGTATCGATAACGCCCTGGCAGAGAATATTTCAAAATCACTGCGGAAAGAACCCACCGTCATCGCCCCCGGCCGCTTTGCCCACACACTTATCAAGCCTGTTGCCGGCTTTGCCATTGCCGCTTCTGTCGCTGCCCTGGCTATTTTGGGTATCCAACAACAGTTTGTGGGCGGGCCAATACCGCAGGACACACTGGTACAAACCGCGCCCGGCGGCGCTACCGGCGGCGGAAGTATCTATGCTCCGGTGCGCCAGGTAAGCTCGTCAGGCAGTGGAACAACCACGGAATGCGACGGGCACTCAACCGAAAACAGCCAACCGGATGCGGGCAACAGGGTAGAGAAGGGCGAAGCAGAGCCAACTGAGGCGAATTGTCGATGATTGCAAGTGATATAATCACCATAACTTACTGGCAGCATACATGTTTCCGTCGATGACAAGCGATATACGGGTTAGATATATCCTGCCGCTGCTTTTATTGTGTTATATGGCAGCGGCTGGTGCGGCGCCGTTGCCCGATTTTACCGAGCTGGTTCGGGAAAACTCCTCGGCAGTGGTCAATATCAGTACGACCTCCAAGAAAGATAATCCTGATTCACCCGGCAGATCCTATGTCCCCGACGTGCCTGAAGACAGCCCGTTTTACGATTTTTTCCGCAAGTTCTTTGAGGGGCAGATCCCTGAAAACCAGGGACCGCCAAGAGAAGCGGCATCCCTGGGATCCGGCTTTATTATTTCAGCGGATGGTTATGTCATTACCAACAGCCACGTGGTTGCCAATGCAGACGAAATCATCGTCAGGTTGAGTGATCGCAGGGAATTTGTTGCCGAAATAGTCGGCACCGACAAGCGCAGCGATATAGCTCTGCTGAAAGTTGAAGGAAATAAACTGCCTGTGGTCAAGCTGGGCAGTTCTGCTGATTTGAGGGTCGGGGAATGGGTGCTGGCGATAGGTTCGCCTTTTGGTTTTGACTACTCGGTTACCCAGGGCATAGTCAGCGCGATAGGAAGAAGCCTGCCGAACGAAAATTATGTGCCTTTCATTCAAACTGATGTCGCCATCAACCCCGGTAATTCCGGGGGACCTTTGTTTAACCTGGAAGGTGAAGTGATCGGGGTAAATTCGCAGATATACAGCCGCACCGGTGGATTTATGGGACTGTCTTTCGCGGTGCCTGTCGACGTGGTTATGAACGTGTATTCACAACTGCGGGAAACCGGTTACGTTACCCGCGGTTGGCTCGGCGTACTTATACAGGACGTGACACGGGAACTGGCCGAATC
>JAAXHV010000084.1:14307-14609 GCA_012270695.1 Gammaproteobacteria bacterium
CCGATGGAAATTATCCGCGGCGGGGAGCGGGAACATCTCAAAGTGTTGATAGCGAAGTTGCCCGAAGAAGCCAAAATCGCCCGCTCTGATAACGGCGGCTCACAGGTTGAACCACCCAACGAAATGAATCTCGTAGTACGGGAACTGACAGAAGAGCAAAGAAAAAAGCTGGATCTTCCCGAAGGCGGAATCATTGTCGATAAAGTCATGCAGGGGCCGGGCAGTGAAGCGGGGATCCGCAGAGGCGACGTTATTCTCATAGTGAATAACACAGACGTGGAAAGCGTTTCACAATTTGAGCA
>JAAXHV010000085.1:0-1013 GCA_012270695.1 Gammaproteobacteria bacterium
GTGACGTCCTTAAGGCCCACCGCAGCGGCAATGTCCCCGGCCCTGACCTCGTCTATTTCTTCCCGTGAATTGGCATGCATCTGTAAAATCCGTCCAATTCGCTCTTTTTTCTGTTTCACTGAGTTCAACACCGAGTCGCCGGATTTAAGCACACCGGAATAAACCCGGAAAAAAGTCAGGGAACCGACGAACGGGTCAGTGGCAATCTTGAAGGCCAACGCCGAGAACGGCTCGGAATCGGTGGACTGCCGGGATACTTCAGTGTTGGCGACATCCCTGAGCACGCCTTTTACGGCAGGTATGTCACCAGGCGCAGGCAGGTAGTCAATGATCGCATCCAGCATGCTCTGGACGCCTTTGTTCTTGAATGCCGAACCACACAGGACCGGGACTATCTCATTGGCCAGCGTCCTTGCCCTGATGCCCTGCTTGATCTGTTGTTCCGATAAATCGCCCTCCTCCAGGTACAGCTCCATTAATTCTTCATCGGCCTCAGCGGCGGCTTCCACTACCTGTTCCCGGGCCTCCCGACAGGTATCCAGCATGCCCTCCGGGATCTCCTCCTCGGTAAACTTCATTCCCATGCTCAGGTCATCCCAGTAAATCGCCTTGCCCCGGATCAGGTCAACGATGCCTTTATACCTGTGTTCCTCTCCTATCGGCAGTTGTAACGGGATGGCCACGCTGCCGAGACGCTCTCTTATCTGGTCGACTACCCTGAGGAAATCCGCTCCGGAGCGATCCATTTTATTAACGAAGGCCAGCCTCGGCACGTTATACCTGTTGGCCTGGCGCCATACGGTTTCCGATTGCGGCTCCACGCCGCCGACGGCACAAAACACAGCGCATGCGCTATCCAGTACCCTGAGAGACCTTTCAACCTCAATGGTGAAATCCACGTGTCCCGGCGTATCGATTATATTGATTCGATGCTCCCGGTACTGACCTGCCATGCCTTTCCAGAAACAAGTGGTCGCCGCTGAAGTAATCGTGATGCCGCGCTCCTGCTCCTG
>JAAXHV010000085.1:1036-1575 GCA_012270695.1 Gammaproteobacteria bacterium
CCATCCAGTCCATGGTGGCGGCGCCGTCATGCACCTCGCCTATCTTATGGGAAACGCCGGTGTAATACAGGATGCGTTCAGTGGTCGTCGTCTTACCCGCATCAATATGCGCCATGATGCCGATATTCCGATAACGTTCGATAGGGATACTGCGTGGCATGACCGATTAGCTCCTGTTACTGCTCCTACCACCGGTAATGGGAAAATGCCTTGTTTGCTTCAGCCATCTTGTGCGTATCTTCCCTCTTTTTTATCGCCGTTCCCTTGTTGTCCGAGGCGTCCAGTATCTCGCCCGCCAGGCGCAGGCCCATGCTCTTCTCCCCCCGTTTCTTGGCCGCGTCGACCAGCCAGCGCATCGCCAGGGTCATGCTGCGCTCGGAACGCACTTCGATCGGGATTTGGTAAGTGGCGCCGCCCACGCGCCTGGATTTAACCTCGACAATAGGCTTTACATTATCCAGCGCCCGTATGAACACCTCCAGGGAATCCGTCTTTTTTCTGCTGCTGATCTGATCCAGGGCGCCATAGACTATTTTTTC
>JAAXHV010000085.1:1670-6999 GCA_012270695.1 Gammaproteobacteria bacterium
CTCCCACCCCGAATCAGGATGACGGAGTGTTCCTGCAGGTTATGCCCTTCTCCACCGATATAGGTGGTGACTTCATGACCGTTGGTCAGCCGTACCCTGGCAACTTTACGCAGGGCCGAATTGGGTTTCTTCGGCGTGGTGGTGTACACGCGGGTACACACTCCACGCTTTTGCGGGCAACTGTCCAGGGCAGGAACATTACTTTTTGCCCTCTGCCGTTTTCTCGGCTTGCGCACCAACTGGCTGATTGTAGACATAACTATCTTTCGTTGTATCCGATTAATTAAAATAAACTCTGAACAAGTCCATCCGCGACTTGTCAGAGTACGGAAAATAAAAAAACAACCATTACATCGGTCGTTTTTAGCCCCTGAAAGGAAGGACGGACACTTGTGTCCTTCAGCCTCCCAAAAAGAAGCGGGATTATATTTCTTTACGGATCAGTATGTCAAGAAAAAAAGCAGCAGGCCAAACATAATCACGCCAAGGATGATTGCTGCCCACTTTGTGAGCGGACGGTTTGCTTTTTGTATAAGGTTCCCATCACGAATGGATTGCAGTTTGTGCTCATCGGCAACAACAGGTTCCATCCCGTAATCAGCCTCAGGCGTATAAAGCAAGACCGTGGCATTATCCTGGTTAGGCAAAGCAACATCCTCAACAGCTTTGAGCAACGCGACAATGTTTTCTTCCAAAGAAGCGTCTTGCATTTCTTGCAGGATATTCACTATCTCCTTCTCGCCCAGTGTCATAATTCCATCGCTTGCCAGTAACAGGAGATCGTCCTTTTTCAGGTCGCGTGGCTGGGAGGACACATCGACCAGAGAGATTTCATCTCCCGTCACCGCTGAGCGCAGCATGTGTCGATTGGAGTCTGCCGCCATTTCATCTTCAGTCATGCGGCCGGTAGCGACCATGTCCGCCAGCACCGGCGCCATGGAATGATCCGAATTTATACGTACCAGGTGACCATCCCGCAATAACCAAAGGGGGGAATCACCAACGCTGATCCATTCCAATCCTCGCTGTGAAACAACAGCGGCCAACAGGGTGGAACCCATACCATCCAGTTCCGGATTTTCTTCAATTACCGAGGCAATGGCTTGATTTGCCGCGTCAAGACACTCCCTGAGGCGGTCTGTAAGAGGTCCTGATGCGCGTGGGTAGGTTTCGATGAAAGTCTTGTTGATAAGTCGGCTGGCTGTGTCACCACCGACGTGACCGCCCATACCATCCGCCACCAGCAGCAGGGTATGTTCACCGCCGTCTATACCAAGATCGGTGCACCCATCCAGTACGCCGTAGTCATCCTCCTGATAATCGCGCTTTCCGGGAATTTGTCCCGCCGCGAAACGACCGTCAAAGTCATCCATTATGCTTCGTCATTTTCGGTGCTTTGCCAGTCAAAAGCCTCACCACAGAAGGGTACAAACCGGACCACCGTATTTCCCAGTGTTATGTCGTTCCGTGCGGATAGTTCAGTGGGCATAAGCACGGGCTGATCATCGAGATAGGTCAGGTTCGTGCCGCTTCCCTGCTGCACATAAAATTTCTTGCCTCTTGGATCATAGGTGACTGTAGTGTGTTGTTCACGCGAGATCTGATCATCACCAAAATTGAGACTGATTCGATTGGTCTCTCCTCGACCAATGGAGTTCGCTCCATAGCCCAGCTTCAACGAGCGGCCTTTTCCCGGTCCCTGTATGATAACCAGCCAGCCTACTACCGGATCATCCATGGCATCGGCTTTATTAGCCTGTTCCTGCAACCGGTCCCGATCCGCCTGCTTGCGACGACCACCCACCAACCGGGTTTTTTCATCACCGGCAGAGGAAACCAGACGGCTTTTCCCCATTTTTCTGGTAGGCGCCTCCAAGCGGTCCTTGCCCGTTGCCTGCCAGCCATCGGAGGGTGGAACCGGTGGCAGGTCGCCATCCCTACTGGTCGGTCCGGTCTTGCCACCGGACTTATCGGTTTTTTCTTCAACGATCTTGCCGTCTGCATCTCGATAAACAGGCATGGCTGTTACCCCTTATTTCTCATAAAGTCGGTTGACTAGGTTATCAAGGCAATACTGCCCTGATTGGTTCAGGGACATCTCTTCGCGCCCCTGTGCAATATGCAATGCAAATACTAACAATGCCGACTGGATCAAGGCGAGCAGGGTTGTGTAAAACGCAACCCCCAGGCGACCGATCACTTCGGCCAGCAAAGTCGGGTCCTGCGGATTATCAACGTTGGCAGCATAATCCAGCGCGAAAACGATACCTACAACCGTGCCAATGAATCCCAGGGTTGGAATCAGCCAAACCAGATAACGCAGCATACTGTATTTAAGTTCCAGTTCGTGCTGAAACAGCTCCAGGGATGAGTTCAACAACGAGTTGGTCTGGTCCACTGACCGACTTGCCTGAAATTGCAAAATACAGCGCTTGATGAGTCGCTGTAAAAAGAAAACCGGTTCGCCTTCGGTGGGTAATACTTTCTTGTACAAGGGACCAAGGTCCTGTGCGCGCAACACGATTTCATCGTTTTCGGGAAGATATTTTCTTGATACCAGTTCCAGTTCAAGATTTGATTGCCTGAAACGCACCCACAATTCGCCGCAGCCGATACTGAACATAAGCCACATCACGTTTTGTATGGTAAAGGGATAGGGAAAATTTTCCGTATGGCGGTCCAGCAGAAAAGCCCCCACCTGTGAATCAAGATGTTCAAACAGGCTGCTCATGACCGCAATAAAAATAATCCCCAGCCCCAGGCTGATGCTGACTACTATCAGACGTTGATTGATTTCTACGGTTTGATCATTTCCCATATCCGCTAATCCTCATCACGGATGATCTCGCCCGTTTCAATATTCCGGCGCACCGGGCCAGTCGGCAAATCATCGATAGAAGACGGTGATTGTTCAGCGCTGTTACCTTGACGATCTTTCAGCATGGAAACAAGCTGTTGTGCAGTTGTCTGATAGCGACCAAGCAATATGTTGTCGGTGGGGCCTATGTATTGTTGTTGTACGGGGGTCCATTCCCCGTCACGGGCAATGAAACTACCACCATTGCCACAGTCAGTGAGATAATACGAACCATTCCGGGTAACGATCAACTCGGCATGAATACGGGAAACCGAACTATCGCCAATTTGAATATCTGCCACCGAGCTCCGACCGATTCGGTAGAGAGAATAACCAGACACCATGTTTTTCCTGTTTCTGATTTATGTCCGTGTGATTATAGACGGATATTCGGGTTATTGGAAAAGCGGGCGGAACAGAGCAAAAACACATTCGAGATCATCATCAGGCTATGGCATTTCTTAGCCGCTTCTGGATGAAGCTTTAGTATCTCTAACTCGTCCTATGCCATCAAAGCTTGACCTTCAGGTTACCCTCGAAATTATTCCATTCCAGGACGCGTCTTGTTCGAAAATCGATCTCTACCGTGCTGAGCCCGAATCTCCAGATCTCATGGCTTGAGAACCGGCTGATTCGCGACGGTGTTCCCTGCAATCTCAGCACATCATCCGCGTGAGAACCTCGTGTGAAGTAAGTCTTTGAAGTGACCTGTTTACCGGGCAAAAGGCGTACGTGCAGGTTGCCCTCGAAATTATTCCATTCCAGGACGCGCCTTGTCCGCAAATCGATCTCCACCGTGCTGAGCCCGAATCTCCAGATCTCATGGCTTGAGAACCGGCTGATTCGTGACGGTGTTCCCTGCAATCTCAGCACATCATCCGCGTGAGAACCTCGTGTGAAGTAAGTCTTTGAAGTGACCTGTTTACCGGGCAAGAGGCGTACGTGCAGGTTGCCCTCGAAATTATTCCATTCCAGGACGCGTCTTGTTCGCAAATCGATCTCTACAGTGCTGAGCCCAAAACTCCAGATTTCATGGTTTGAGAACCGGCTGATTCGCGATGGTGTTCCCTGCAATCTCAGTACATCATCCTCGTGTGAACCTCGTGTGAAATACTCTTCTTGTGAGTCCGTAATATTTGACGGGCTTTTTTGTGTTGTTGGCGTTGTATCTGTTATTTCGACTTTCTCACTCTCACGAACTATCAACGCTTGTTGTAGAGTATGTAACAGCTGTTGGTTGATTTGCCCGTCAACAGGGATGCCAATGTTTTGTTGAAACGCCTCAATAGCTGCCTTGGTTCTCTCACCATAAATTCCATCGGCAGTACCAGGATCGTATCCCAACGTCGTAAGAATGTTCTGGATATCCAAGGTCAATTGTGACCATTGGGCTAAGGCTGGAGCTTTCGCTGGCAACTCTGCTTCTTCATGTGCTGCCTGCGTAGAAGTGCCTCGCGCCTGTACCACATCCGACCCGTGCTCATCCGGGAACAGCTTGTTCTGTCGCCACCAATATGCCCCAACTCCCACCAACCCCAGTACTACCCCAGCCAGCAGGAATTTAGACAACAGACCAACCCTGCTGCCTTGAGAGGGAGGTGAGGATGGCCGGGTAGTCGGCTTCGCTGTATCCTTTCTCCAGTTATATACCGGCGTTTCCGGCTTATCCGACAGCGCCTGATGCCACTCCGCAATCGTCTGTGGTCGCTCCCCCTCATCCACCCGAAGCGCCTTGGCATTGATCACTATGGTCCCAGCAAGGTAATCGTGCAGGCAACGTCGTTGTTTTCCAAAGATGAAACACCAGTTAATCAAGATTGTCAGGAACCCTAGGTTCGGCACTGCTCCGACGACACCCCATAAAAGCCAGCGCTTGATAATCACCCGCGTGAACGAAACAATTTCCTTCGACTCAACATCGACTATCCTGATACGCAAAAGCATTTTCCCAACACTTTGCCCACGGTTGACAAGAAAATATCCAGTCACCAAGATGTAAACTAATGCTGCAGTTCCTATCGGTAAAAGCTGCGAAAACTCGTCGTCCGAGGTATGCGGCACGACCAAGAATGCCAACCCAATTAACAGACTGGAAAATAAACCATCAACAAGCTTTGCCCCAAGCCTCCTCCTGCGGCTGGAGAGTTCTTCTTTCCTATGTTCGTTGACGCTTGTCGCGGTAAAGGTGTCTTCTTTAAAACTTTCATCTTTTACGGGATGTTCAGTGCTAATATCATTAACCACTTCCAGTTCTGAACGCCAAGCCCCAACCGTCTGCGGTCGCTCCCCCTCATCCACCCGTAGCGCCCGGTCAATGGTATCAAGCAATGATGCACTTGCCTTGCCCTCACACCGCTTGGTAGCAGGCACCAAGGGGTCCTCCCTCATCCGTTCCGTCGCATCATCCGGTGGCTCCCCGGTCAAACACCGGTAACACACCGCACCGAAACTATAAATATCTGTCCATGGCCC
>JAAXHV010000086.1 GCA_012270695.1 Gammaproteobacteria bacterium
CGATGAATATCGACGGCGTCAACACGTTGGCCTGCACCAGGGTCATCAGCGATATCAAGCATGACATCAGGGTCTACCCCCTGCCCCACACCCGGGTCGTAAAGGACCTGGTCCCGGACCTGAGCCAGTTCTACGCCCAATACACCGCCATCAAGCCCTGGATGCAGGCTCGCTCCCCTGCCCCGGATACGAGTGAGCGTCTGCAATCCAAGGATGAACGGGAAAAACTCGATGGCTTATACGAATGCATCCTCTGCGCCTGCTGCTCCACCTCCTGCCCCAGTTACTGGTGGAACAGCGATCGTTACCTGGGCCCGGCGATATTATTGCAGGCCTACCGCTGGATCATCGACAGCCGGGACGAGAACACGGATACGCGGCTGGATGAATTGAAAGACCCTTTCAGCCTGTATCGATGCCACACGATTATGAATTGCACCAACACCTGCCCGAAAGGCCTGAATCCTGCCAAGGCCATAGCTGAAACCAAGAAGCTGCTGGCAAGAAAAATGCTGTAATGGCGCCTGCAGACAACAGTTTACGCTGGCGTTGCCGGCGCGGCACCCGGGAGATGGACCTGCTGTTGCTGCGTTTCCTGGAACGGGATTATCCCCATCTGAACGCCAGGCAGCAGTCCCTGTTCGGAGCCCTGCTGGATGAGGCCGACCCCGACCTGTATGCCTGGATTACGGGACGGGAGAATCCGGTCAATCCCGACTACCTGCCCATTATCGGAAAAATCAGCAACAACGGGGACAACGGAACTGTTTCCACTCTTCCGGAGGAAGGGGGCCGACATGAGCCAGGCCGGACACGCGGAGGCAGACAATGAACTCGTATATGTTCAACTTCCTTGTGCCGCTCAAGGTCGAAGGCGCTGACGCTGCCGGGTTCCTGCACAGTCAGCTCACTACCGACGTGGCCGGGCTTGCTTCCGGCCAAGCCGGCCTCAGCGCCTGGTGCGATCCCAAAGGCCGGGTAATCGCCACCTTTATCCTGGCGCGACTGGATGAGACGTACTGGTTGCTGCTGCCGGGCGCGCTGAAAGAAGTATTCATAAAACGCCTGAAAATGTACGTATTACGCTCCGCTGTAAATATCGTTGACGCAACCTGCGCGCCGGGCTCGTGCGCCACTGTCAGCGTGCCGGCGAAAGATATTACAACCCTGCTTCCCGGGCTGGCAGCCAATCCGGACCAATCAGTAACCCGGCACAACGACTATACTCTCGTTACTTATCCCGCCGACGTTACCACCATCCTGACCGGCAGAGAAAAAATATCGAGATTACGCAGAGCTTACGAAACCTATTTTCTTGATATGGACCGCCGCGCCTTGAATAAAACATCCATTCGGCAGGGCATCCCCTGGTTACAAGCAGAGACCAGCGGACGCTTCCTGCCCCAGGAACTGAACCTGGGTACCCTGAACGCCCTGTCATTCGACAAAGGCTGTTACCCCGGCCAGGAAATCATCGCGCGCCTGCGCTATCGCGGCGAGGTAAAACGATACTTATGCTACGCTACCACAGGAAACAGGACACCCCTGGAACCCGGCGCCGGACTTGTCTCCCAGGAAGAGGGAAAAAACATCGGCGCCGTGGTGAACTCGACTGTTACGGATAAAGGCCAGGAATTATTGGTCGTCCTGGAGCGGGACCATATCGAATCCGGAAAGGTAATTGCCAAAGACATCCCTGGTTGTCTTCTCCGTGCCTATGATGATTACGATCACAGCATATCTTCAAGTCATTGATCTATCGCCCACCCGTCGGGCTATTTCACTGATCCATAAACCAAGCGGCGGCGGATTGGTATACCAATTCAGACTCGCCCTGTTTAGCTTGACTTTCAGGTACAAACTAGTTATAAGTCTAGTCAGAATCAATAGCTAATGCGAGGTATTTATGAACAACGTATGGCAAGTACAAGATGCGAAAGCACGGTTCAGCGAATTGCTTGAAACAAGCCTCAATAAAGGACCCCAGATTGTAACTAAACGCGGAGTTGAGACGGCAGTCCTGGTCCCGATACAGCAATGGAGACAATTAGAGCAGATGAACAGACCCAGCCTCAAGGAACTTTTGTTGGCGCCAGAGGCGCGAACTGAAAACTTGACGCCACCGAGAAAGAGACAACCTCAACGCAGGCCGCCGAACTTCGAGTAGGACGTTGTACCTGCTGGACACCAATATTGTTTCTGAACTGCGCCGACCCAGGCCAAATCAAAACGTCTTGAATTGGCTGTCGGAGGTAGCGGATGACAAGGTTTATCTGTCCGCAGTAACGATCGGAGAGATCCAGGCAGGTATTGAGATCATCCGCACACAGGATGCCGACAAAGCCGGAGAACTTGAAACATGGCTTGGCAAAATAATCTCTTTTTATAATATATTACCGATGGATACGGCTACATTTCGGGTGTGGGGCCAACTCAAGCACCGGCAATCAAATACTTTAATCGAAGACGCGATGATAGCGGCGACAGCTGTGCAACATAGGCTGACTGTTGTAACCCGCAATGTTAATGATTTTACCCAACTCGGTGTGGAAGTTCTGGACCCGTTCATTTGATCCACAACTATCCATGAAGCACGGAAACATCGCAGCCAGTCGGTTCAAGCCGGCATGGTGGCTGCCGTGCGGTAATTTACAGACCCTGTGGCCGTATTTCTTTCGCCGCAAGATGCAGGTGGATCTGGTCCGCGAGCGTCTGGAGTTGCCGGATGGGGATTTCATTGACCTGAGTATGACGGCGAACGCAGGCAGCCCGATTGTAACGGTTTTTCACGGCCTGGAAGGGTGTGTTGACTCCCATTACGTCAGACCTTTACTGGCGGCCGTTGAAAAACGGGGCTGGCATGGTGTATTCATGCATTTTCGCGGTTGTAGCGGTGAGCATAACCGCCTGGATCGCAGTTATCATTCGGGAGACACTGGTGACATCGGGTTCCTGGTAGACCATTTGCACGAGCGCTTTCCAGGCGTTCCCGTGGTGGCCGTGGGTTACTCGCTGGGCGGCAACGCGCTGCTGAAGTACCTGGGCGAGGCAGACCGTAGTGAATACGTTCATGCTGCGGCAGCAATTTCCGTGCCCTTCGTCCTTGCCGAAGGAGCGAAACGGCTTAATACGGGGTTTTCCAGGTTGTACCAACGCCGGCTACTCGGCTTACTGAAACGGAAAATCACCGCGAAATTCAGCACCCGGAACTGTCTGTTTAACCTCGACGAAGTCCCGCACCTGAATGATTTTTTCAGCTTTGACGATAACATAACCGCCCCCCTGCACGGTTTTGCCGGGGTAGATGAATATTATACGCGCAGCAGTTCGCGCCAGTATTTGAAGTCCATCGGCGTTCCCTCCTTGCTGATCCACGCCAGGGACGACCCATTCATGACCGAAGCCGTCATCCCGGTGGAAGATGAACTGTCCGAATTCGTGCAACTGGAGCTTGCGGAGGTGGGCGGGCACATCGGATTTGTCAGTGGCAAGGTGCCGGGGTATGCTGTGTATTGGCTGGAACAGAGGATCATCAAATTTTTTGATAGGTACTTATAAGGG
>JAAXHV010000087.1 GCA_012270695.1 Gammaproteobacteria bacterium
ATCCGCCTGCTATTTCGCCCCTCGCGAGAACCCGACCTCTCGGGCTATTCCGCTATCGCCGATGTTCCCGCCCACCTGACCAGTCCTGAAAAAAAAGTACTCGGCATTCTCATCGCAGGTGTTCTCCTGTGGACAACCGATGTTATACACGGCATTCACCCGGTCTATATCGGCCTGGGCCTCGTCCTTCTTTGCTACCTGCCCGGCTGGGGTCCCTTGCCCTTTGACACCATCAAAAAAGTCAATTTTCCCCTTCTCATATTCATCTCCGCAGTTTTTGCTATCGGTCACGCCCTCGAACAATCTGGCCTCAACCGCGCCCTCGCATCTGTATTCATACACCATCTTCAAACAGTCGAAACTCCCATTGCCCAACTCGCCCTCATAGCGTATTTGGCCGTGCCATTTGATTTTTTAATGGACACCGCTGCGGTTGGTGGCGTACTCGCCCCCTTTCTGCTCGACCTCGGGCCTCAACTCGGCCTGTCGCCCCTTCCCATCGCCCTCAGTCTGGCAATTGGCACAGGCGTGGTTTTCATCCCCTATCAGGGCGCGCCATTTATTGTCGCGTACAGCTTTCGCTATGCCCGAATGGGACAATTCGTACTCGTGATGTCGCTGATCTCTCTGGTAACACTCATCGCGCTGCTACCGCTGACCCTGTTATACTGGCGTATAATTGGATTTATTTGATTTTACCCCATCGCCGTACAACCCCTTCTGTGCTTGACAAATACGCCCACACACGCTTTAATATTTCCAAGGCCATCACCCAATTTTTCATTCAGGAGTATAAAAATGACCCAAACCATTGACGGAGAACGCGCCCTTGCCTGGGGTGCAGTAGAAGCGGGCGTCGGCGTTGTAACCGGGTATCCCGGTTCACCCGGCACAAACACATTTAACGCCATGGCCGAAATGGCCAAAGACCACGGACACCACGCCGAATGGTGTATCAATGAACGCATTGCCCTGGATATGGCAGCTGGTGCATCACAGGGCGGCAAGCGCGCGCTCGTATGTCTCAAAAGCGTGGGCATGAACGTCGCGCTCGATACCCTGATGGTGCTCAACATGACCGGTGTACACGCCGGACTCGTCATTGTCATGGGCGATGATCCCGGCGCATGGGGATCGCAAAACGAACAAGATACGCGCACCCTGGGTCCCCTGGCCGAACTTCCAATGCTCGAACCCGCCACGCCTGAGGAAGGCCGCGACATGATAAAATGGGCTTTCGACTACTCGGAAAGCCTGCAATCCATCGTGATATTGCGCCTGACCAGAAGTTATAGTG
>JAAXHV010000088.1 GCA_012270695.1 Gammaproteobacteria bacterium
ATGACGATAAACAAGGTCTGCGGAAGCGGCTTGAAAGCCGTTCACCTGGCAACCCAGGCAATAAAATGCGGTGATGCGGACATCATCATCGCCGGCGGGCAGGAAAACATGAGCCTGGCGCCGCACCTGTTGCCCAAGTCACGGTCCGGCACCAAGATGGGCGACTGGAAGATGCTTGACTCCATGATAATCGACGGCCTGTGGGATGCATTCAACGATTACCACATGGGCATGACCGCAGAAAATATCGTGAACGAGTTCCGAATCTCCCGTGAGCAACAGGACCGGTTCGCCGCACTGTCCCAGCAAAAAACAGAAAAAGCCCAGGCAGACGGGATATTTGATGAAGAGATTGTCCCTGTCAGCATACCGCAACGCAAAGGCGACCCCGTCATATTCGCTGAGGATGAGTATCCGAAGCAAGGGGTGACTGCGGAAAAGATCGCGAAGTTGCGTCCTGCTTTTACCCGCGAAGGGACGGTCACCGCGGCCAATGCCTCCGGCCTGAATGACGGCGCCGCGGCGGTAATCGTCATGCAGCGCGAAAAAGCCGATAAGTTGCGCCTGCCGGTGATGGCCGGCATCAGGGCTTACGCCAGCGCCGGCGTTGACCCGGCGATCATGGGAACCGGGCCGATACCTGCAACACAGCGTTGTCTGGATAAGGCTGGCTGGACTATCGACGAACTGGATCTGATAGAAGCCAATGAGGCCTTTGCCGCCCAGGCCATCTCCGTTAATAACGGACTGGGCTGGGACACGGATAAAGTGAATGTCCACGGCGGCGCTATCTCCCTGGGGCATCCCATCGGCGCTTCGGGCTGCCGGGTTTTAGTCACCCTGCTCCATGCAATGCAGCGCCGGGACGCGCGCAAGGGTCTGGCCACCTTGTGCATCGGCGGCGGCCAGGGAGTTGCCCTGGCAGTAGAAAGATAACCTGAGTATTCTCACCGACATGCGTATCATAAAAAAATACCCCAATCGGCGGCTCTACGATACCGAGATCAGCAGATATATCACCCTTGACGACGTCAGGAATCTGGTGCTGAGCGGAATCGAGTTTCGCGTAACAGACGTTAAGACAGAAGAAGACCTGACGCGCAGCGTATTACTGCAGATAATCTCGGAACAGGAACACGAAGGGAAACCTATCTTCAATACGCCGATGCTGGCCCAACTCATCCGTTTTTATGGCAATGCCTACCAGTCCGCATTCAGCGAATACCTGCAGAAAAGCCTGGAAATGTTTGCCTCACAACAACAGAGTTTCCAGAAAAACTTCCAGCAGGCAGTCAGCAGCAATCCTTTTGCCACAACAGTGAGCGAATTAACGGAGCAAAACATGGAAGCCTGGCGGCAACTGCAAAACAGCTTTTTCAAGGCAGCTGGTTTTACCGGCACAGATAGCAAGCACAAAGAAAGAGAATGAATATTTTAATGGTCATCCCGACCTGAGCATGCTCTGTTCTATTTGTTTTCAAACCACACCTCCCTGAACTGCTTGACACGGCGTTATCCATGGTCGGCAAGACATACGTAGGGAGCTTCAACATCTGGATGGATCCGGAATATGTTCGTATCGCTGATGGGCTGAGTTCAATTCCTGTCCACTCTGTTACCCATCGTTTGCCACCGTCGTCTCATAGCGGACACCCTCCGGTACCGGCACAGCCTGGCGTACGCTCACACCGTACTCCCCCTCAGTGATTTCCGACGAATCCACGGCCACGAAAGCTGTGTAGTCGGACGCAAGCTGGTGTTGCAGCGCGATGCGCCTGATGGCGTCGCCTAGCTCCCCCTCGGGGTCACCTCTGGTCGCCTGCCGGTCCGCGAGCTCGGCGATGTTCGCGCGTGCCCAGACCTTGGCAAGGGACGGACCGGCGTTACCTGCTTCGGCGGCCTTGACCACGAAGGCACGGCGCACGCCGTCAACCGTCCCGGATACGGTCACCGGCATGGGCTCGCCCCGGAACTTTCCCGCGACAACCAGTGGCCGGCCGACGAACAGGTCGGGTAAGCGGTTGGGGTAGGTATCAGATACGGTCATACCGCCCCAGTCAATCTCGATATCGGTGAGCGCGGCGCGGCTCACCCGTGCAAAGAACGCTCCCATGACCTGTTCCGCCGAATCGTTCAGTCCCAGGTAGGCGACGGCGCCGCGCCCGACTTTGGCCATGCGCTCCATGAGATAGCGGTTTACGGATGATCCGACGCCGAAACTGAATATGCGGGCATTGCCGATACGCCTGTGCACCTCGGCCAGGATCTCCGCCTCATTACCGATATAGCCGTCCGTCAGAAACGAGACGAAGCGATACCGGGACGGGGTGTGGGGAAAATCCAAGGCCGCCTTGATACCCTCCACCATCATGGTACCGCCTTGGCTGTTCAGGTTAGCAAGATAGCGGCGCGCGGCCGCCAGGTTTTCCTCCGTCGCAGGGACGGGCTCCCGGCCGAATTGAGAGGCGTCCTCCGAGAAACGGATGATCTGGAACGTATCGTCCGGGTTGAGAAGCCCCAGCGCCGTGGCGACGGCCTCCTTGGCCTGCGCCAGGGGGCGGCCTTCCATCGACCCGGAGCAGTCAATGACGAACACCATCTCCATCGGCCGGCGGGAAATATCTGCGCTGTCGATGGGCGGGATTATCATCAGTGAAAAGAACCCCTCGCCCGTGTCCGGGTCCCGGTGCGTCAACAGGTTCGACTTGACGATCTCCCCAGCGATGCGGAAATCCAGCACGAAATCCCGGTTGGGAACAGTGGCCCGCTGCGCGAGTTGCACGGTCGCTGACGCAGGCCCTTCCCGCTCCACAGTGATCTCGTGGGTCGATTTGAGCCCTTTTATGGGCATGCCGGCGTCGATTCGTACGGTAATGCCAAGGTCATGGCCCGACCGTTCCGCCGGCGCCAGGTATTCCACCGCGGTTCCGCCCGGCGTTTTCGTGCGGCCCCCGCGAGCAAGCGCATGGATGGGGTCCGAGTGGCCGGGCGGGTTGAAGCGTGGTCCGACCACCGTGGGAAAGACAAAGGAGTACCACCCGTCCTTGTAAGCAAGTGTGCTGAAGTAGGTGATGTCGACTTCGATGGCCTTGCCGGGCTCGATGTTGGCGACCTTCTGCTCGAATATGTTCGGCCGGTGCTGAACCAGCAGGCTCGCCTGGTAGCCCTGGTCTCGCGCCGCGCGGTAGATGGCCTCGGCTTCTTTCCTCTCGCGCAGGATGCCGCGAATGGTGCGCTCGCCGATGATCATCAGGAACTCGCTAACCGCGGCTTTCTCCGGCAGGGGAAACACGTAGACCGCTTCGATCTTGGTGTCATACGGGTTGGCAAACTGCTGTTTGACCCGGACCGTGCTGATATGGCCGGCGATGGCGGCATCCACGGCGGTGTGCTGCAAGGGCAACGGGACCTGCTCCGCAGCGTCCGCCTCATCTGCGGACGGAATATTTGCTACCATCGCTCCGGAACCGGGGTCCGGGGAATCTTCATCGACAGGAGGGACGGGGGAGACGTACCCTGTAAAATCCTCCGCTGGCGAGGACTTTGCGATGACCCAGATTTCCGTCTCAAGGGATTCGGGACCATAAGCTAACGACCCGGTAGGGACTGCCATGGTCTGTCCTCGTTCATAGGCGGCCCGTACTTTCCCATCTGAGGCAGCTCTATGTGCCTGCTCCTCTATTCGCAATATGTTATATTTCAGCTCCTTAAGCTGTGCCTGCTCCTCCTGTCGCCTCCTCTCACGTTCCCGCTCCTTAAGCTGTTCCTGCTTCTTGTGCCGTTCCCGCTCCATCCCTGCTCGCGTGGACTGGGAGGCCTGCTCCTGTGGCGACGGTGTCTCCGGCAGGGGTGAACTGGTGCACGATGCGAGCAACTTGATGCCGATCAGCATGGTCACCAGGTAGAGTACAAGTCGGATCTGTCTGTTCATTGGGACTACTCCTGTAGGTTGTCGTCAGGTTCTGTGAAGAAAATCGACGCATCGATTGCGCTGCCCTCAGGCGTGGTGGCCGCGATCAGACGCAGCTCGAAATCGGGTTCCCCGTCCAGCATCAGGTGTAGCGTGGCGAGACGCACGCGGCCGCCCGGCAACCGGCTCTCCTCTTCCAGTGAATAATCGGCCACCACAATTCTCTCAGCACCGCCGCGAGCGACGGCCTCCCGATCGTAATACGGCGCGCGCGGGAAGGCAGGGTGACCGCCGTTCTCGACGCCCACCACCTTCATGGCGCCGTTGCGGTCCATCAGTTCAAACTGCCAGGCGGCCACGGCTGCCGGGCTGTCCAGGTAAACTTCCAGGGGCATGAAACGCTTGCCGGACGCGCCGTTCGCACAGGCAAGACCCGCAAACAATATGAGGAAGGCGAGAACGGGGAGCAGCCTGTTCATAGTCTGCCGTCCTGATCCAGCGCAACCAGGCGATACGCGAAGGCATCCAGATCGGCCTGATCCACCCCATCCCCGGCGCGCGCCAGGGCCAGGACGTCGGCGATATCGATCCGGCCCGAACCATCGATGTCGGCGTAGACCGGCGTGTCATCCCGTTCCGAAAGGTGATCGGTCGCGAACAGGACAACCACGAACACACAGGCCGCTGCCGCCGCACGCCAGGCGCTCCGTGGTTGCCAACGAGGGATGCGGCGTTGCGCGAACTGGGCGCGCGCTATGCTCATCAGGGTGCGGTCGACCCGGGAGGTGATCACCACCGGCGCCCGGTCGATGCGTCTCAGCTCATCGATCAGGAGCTCAGGCAGTCGCTCGTCTTGTTCGTTTACAGCGGTCATGTCATGGGTTCCCTGTCCATATAACGCAGGAGAAGGGCAAATAGTTCATTCAGTCAAAAAAATCTTTAAGCAAGAGAGAATCCCTGAGGTTTGCGATACCTCCATGCAGCCGGGACTTCACGGTGCCCTCGGGGATGCCCAGGGCTTGTGCGATCTCATCCAGCGACATCCCATCCACGAAACGCAAAGTGAGCGCCTCCCGCTGGCCGGGAGGCAGATCCGCAAGCACCCTGCCGAGGTCCCCGTCGTCACGTTCCGGCGGGGCGGGCACGTCCTCGGGGATTACGTCATCGGCAACCGGGAACCGGCCGGCCTTGCGCGCGGCCGTGATCGCGGTGTTCTTTGCAATGGGGTAGAGCAGCGTCGTCAGCCTGGCGCTCAGCGTTATCCCCTCACCGGTGGGCGGGAACCGGCGCAACAGTTGCACGAAGGTGTCCTGGAGCACGTCCAGCGCGCTATCGATGTCGGGCGTGAAACGTAGCGCCACGCGCAGCACGTAATCCTTGTGGCGCAGGTACAGGCCTTCGAACGCCTTGGCGGCGGCGTGCGGGTGACCGTGGTTGCAGATGTCCACCAGCGTTTCGTCACTGCGCGGGTCCCGCTGACGGTTCCTGACCATGATACGGACTCACTCAAGAGTTAGCGCTATGTCGACCCCTTGCCTATCGGCCAGCAAATTGGCGGGCGAAAGGGAATATCTATGTTACTACTATAAATGGGCTTGGGGATATGTGGGCTAATTTTATTCTTGAACACGACTCTCAGTCTGCATTTTATTGGGATAAGCAGTAATAAAACGAGGTGTCGTCGTTTGGTCGTCAATTTGCCAGACGCTGACTAAACAAACACTACTACTGTTTGGAGTCTTAATATTACATACAAAAATATATTTTGTTCCCCAATCGGTAATTAGCTCCTGCACTAACTTTGCCGTCTTGGGGTGGTTGGATAGAACGCTTGACAACTCACCAGGAGAATTTGGAGAAAACCCTGTTGAAATGAAAAATTTGGCTTTGCCCTTACCTGTTGGGTGTTTTTCATTAAGGAGGTATTCTGCTATTTTATCTTCTTCTATATGAACTCGGGAGAAGCGCTCATTACGTATTTTTACCCGCTCCACTTTTTTACCATCTCTATTTCATTACCAAGCAGCGTTTTCACTTTTATAGGCCAGTTATGTGTCCAGTTATCAAATTCGACCTCGTAAGCACGCTTACCATTTTCCTTATGAACAAAAACTATTGTTCCTTCTTCTCCCGCGTGTAATCCTTCTTTTTCATAAACGTGGGTATTGAGCCTAACCACATCCAGTTCTCTGTATGTAGAAGTAACCAAATCCTCTGCATCGCCAGACGACAAGATTTCAGCATCCAGACGGGAGCGATAACCTTCAAGTTTTTCTCTCCGGAGTTTTTCAAAAAACACCGCAAAATCCTGTGGTGTCAGCATATTGAATTGATAGCAAACGTCTTTTTTCGAATCTTTAAGCCATCTGTTCAGCCGTTCAAAATGTGCGATTGCATATTCATGTTTTTTGATATTTTCCAATGAGGGATCATCAATTTCCGAATCGTCTTTGATTTCAACAACAAAGACCCATTTCCCCTGTTTTATAAAGAAATCAGGACTGAACGCGCCGCGTCTGATGTGGGGCGAGCCTTTCTTTCTGCTTGTTGCTTTTGACCAAGCATACTCCACGGAATAAAACCCGGTTGCGGTATTTTTTATCCACCCATCTACGGTTGCAGCGTTCCTGTGATTGCATAATCCCCGTACAAACCGGCGTTCTGGATTGCTGTCGGCTATGACGAGATTAACGGGAGTCTTGAAGTCGTAGTTATTGGAAACAGTGGATGCGCGCCCGGCGTAATTTCCGTCTTCGTCGGTCAATTCATGAAAGAAATCCCTTTGTTCCTGCGGCAGGTATGTTTCACAATCAGAACGATAGAATACTGATTTGTCCCTGCTTAACTCAGCTGCACTGCAACTGTCTTTCTGACGATCTTTTGTGTTTATTCTCACAAGTCCCTTAGTCAGAGTATCATAAGAAACCCGACGAGATACTTTTCGGCGCAGCACTCCAAGCGATTGAAGGAGTTTCTGCCGCGCCTCCTCCGGTATCTGATTCTCATCAATCCGGGAGCGATTAACCGACTCTCTCACGACTTTCTCCAACCGACTTAGAGAATAACGGTCAGCATACCGAGTGCGTTTTTCAGGATCTGTTTCAATAGCAGTTTCTCTGTCAACTGCTTCCAATGCCTGGTGCATATACCTGGCGATTTCTATCACCGTGAAGGTCTTGTGCCTGATCGTTAAGGTTTCCTCCCGTCTTTTGCCGCCGACCCTGTCGAATTGTATTTGTGCCGGTTCCTCTGCTGGTAGTGAAGGTAAATCAACATAGCCGCGCTCGAACAGGTTAAACTCATCACTCTGGTTTATCTCCCTGGACATTTTATTTTTTTCATAGTCCAGATTGTGTAATTCAAAATGATGATCGGACTCAGGCAAGGTCATCGAAGAGACGCGTTTTTCTATTTCCAGAATTTCATCCACCAGACTTTTTATGCGAGGCGCCCAAGCGTCATGATTGAAAACGGTGACGATGGGCTGTGGCCCTTCCCAGCATTCGGGGACTCTCAAGCCGCGCCCCAAAACCTGGGCAATAAGCAGCTTACTGTTAAAAGCGCGTTCCTCGTGCGGAATGATCTGAAACACGTTCTTGACGTCCCAGCCCTCAGTCAACATCGATACCGAGATAATCCACTCCACTTTGGATTGAGGATTATCCACCGTTGCAAGACGCGCTACGTTCCGTTGATGCTTATCGGATGAAGTAACGGCAATAACTTTCTCATTGGCCTGCCCAGCCGAAATTTCTTCTTCCTGTTGCAAAAAAGTGCTCAGTTCCTCCGCCACATCGTCACACTTGCTGATGGTATTGGTAACGACAATGGTCAGCGGGCGAATACCTTGTTTCCTCAACCTGCTGAAAACATTTTTATGCCGCTGGTATATCAACTGCCATTTCTCGTCAGGGTCGTACAACGTCGGGGCTTCTGCAACGTACTCAATATCTTTTACCCTGCGTTCCTCTATTGCCTGGCGCAGCGAGTAACGGTTTATCACGTCAGCAAAGTATTGGTTTTTAACGTAACAGGTCCCGGAAACCCCAACTATGCGCCGGAAGCCAAAGTCTTCATCCGTCAAAAACTCCTTCCATTTGCGTAGGTCGCCTGGAGCAGAGGAGACGTGATGCGCTTCGTCATTGAGGATGAGCGTTCTTTTCCCTCTGCCACGTAAACTGTCCCGTATAGATGATTTCACGTGCTTTAATACCGCGTGATAATTCTCTACACATAGGGAACCCTCAATAATGGTCTCCGAAGCATTGATGATTTTCGGAGAAACATATTCGGCATCAGCCGGCATTGTCGATTGCAAATCGGCGTCCGCGGCGAGGCTTTTGAACTTGTCAGTCAATCCACGTTCTATCGTGTTGGAGGGACACAGGGTTAAAACCCGATCCACCAGACCCTCCGCAAGCAAAATCGCTGCAATCCCGTAAAGGACGTAACTCTTACCGGTGCCTGTCGCTAAATCCAGGGAGCAGGAAAGCAGACCGGGAAATTGCAGTTTGCTCTCCATAGCCTCCCAGGAACCGTATATCTCTCCCAACTTCGGGTAGTCGTCAAAATTTTCATGAGCGAGAGAGCGCAGGTCAGAGTACTTGTAGCCCGTCAAAAAGCGAAGGGCGGTAAATATCGCCTCTTTCTGGTATTCGCGGTCAGCGCAGAGTTCATCCACGAAAGCATCATATCTGCCCTCATCCCAATCATTCGGGTCTATATGTTTTGATACTTTCAGGACAAGGTCTTCGTTACGTGTCTTATTCACGGTTATTTCCTTGCGTCCTCACGCTGCTTTTTCAGTCTTTGGCAGCCGGTTTTCCATCCCGGAAATCCTTTGCTTTTATCAATTCCCGCGCTTCATTGCCATAAATATCGATAAAAATAGCCATCACATCTTCACCGGGATTTTCACACGAAAAAAAGGCCGTCCAATTATCCTTGCTCAGAGTATCCGCATAAAATACTTCATCAAACTCAAAAATACTTTTGGCAGAGTCATAATCATAGTCCAGCATCAGCATCGAAAGGGTTTCCCTGTTTTCTTCTATTTTCATCGCTTCGGGAATGGTAGCCTCACTCTTAAAGGTTTCAATTTTGATGAAGGCGCTGTCAAATAAATCACCCTTCCTTTTTTTCGCGCCGACCGAGTATTTGAGCTTGGGGCGACGGTTGAAATCAAATCCGACCGCCTCCACGGTGTCATTTACGGCTGTCTCATTATCAGGTTGGTGCAAGGCAGTAAAGTCTCGTCGATGCAATTCATTGATGATTGAGTACGGAATGCGAAGCGCGTAATACCGCGTATCACCGCAGTCAACATAATCCTGAAAAAAACCAAACGACAAGGCAGGCGCAATCAGGAACATATACCCACCAACCATCTTCCCGACATTTGAATGGAGATCCTGAATCGTTTCTTCCGTAATCACACCCTCTTTTCTCAAATCCTGCGGGTTATAAACCAGGACGCTTTTACCCCTGAGCTTTCCATCCATCCGGATACCACCGATTTTGTGGGGTTCTTCTCGGCACTGGAACAATTGCAACACAAAGCGCCGCCAATTTTTACTCGGCTCTTCAGCCAATTTCTCTAACTCGTAAAGGCCAGCATTAAATACAGCAAATGCTTTGGATTGCAGGGGCGCTCCTTTATTCCCAATCTTCTGCCGCAGGTTAAGCATTCTTTTTTGTGTCGTATAAATCGCCAACTTGCCACAATCACAACCGATCCAGCGACGCTCAAGTTTTTCAGCAACCGCAATAGTGGTACCGGAACCAAGAAAGAAGTCAGCGACGAGATCACCTTTGCTAGATGATGCTTTGATGATACGCTCAAGAAGCGCTTCACTTTTTTCAGTTGGATAGCCATTTCTGAATGAATAACCTGTTAAATCTGACCAATTTGTTCCCTTTACTTCAAAAGTCCTGATAACAAGATATTCCGGTTTTCCAGTGCGAGGATTTATCCGTAGCCTGCCGTCTTTGATCAGTTTGTCAGCCCTCTCTTTGGAATTCATCCAATGTCTGCCACTTGGAGGTTTCATTCCAAAAAGTTCGTAATCCATTGTAGGACGGATATCCGGCGCATCGAAAGCATGCCATCTAGGCTCCTTATTTAATTGAGCTTTAGGAAGGTCAACTTTTGTATTCTCAGTTTTTGAAATAAAGAGTATGTTGTCTAAATCTATATTCAATGATCTGGATTTTGAGCGTTCGCTTACATTTTTTTTAATTCTGCTTACAAAAATCTCGTTTCTAAAATTATCTTTCCCAAACACCTCATCAATCAAAATACGAACGTAAGAATTCATCCGCCAATCCAGGTGTACATAAACGCTTCCGTCGTCGGAGAGTAATTCTCTAATTAATATCAATCGCTTACGAAGAAACTCAAGGAATTCGCCGGCAGCCAGCTTGTCTTGGTAAGCTGGCGCCCCACCGGTTCCCTGCATCTCCCTTTTTGTAGAAAATGGCGGATCGATATAAACAAGCCTGATACCGGGTGTCCCGTCGGCATTGCATAATTTACCGCTTTTCCTGTCTTCCAAAAGCGACTTCATCACCTGCAAGTTATCGCCGAATATCAGTTTGTTATGCCAATCCCTACCATCCTTACCAAACAGCTTGGTTTGCTGTAGTGGGACGGACATGGTCTCCGCCAGTACATCCTCTTCCCTCGTCTTGCCGTCATAGACAAGCTCGCATTCCCGTCTTTGATTAGGAAATACAACGGAAGCCCAATCCGAGGAAAGCATTTCTCCGCTTTCAAGAATTTCGATTATTCTTTTCCGTTCTTCGTCTTTCATTTATCTGCTCTTGACAACCTCGCCGAACTCTTGGTTGTTCCTGGAGCAAGACACTCCAATTCCAATTCATCCAAAAGCCCGGTATCGGCAAAACTATAAAACACCTCTCCGCCGATAACCAGATGATCCAATACTTTTATATTCAGAGGGCGAGTCGAAGCAATCAGGTCTTTGGTCAATAACCGGTCAGACTCGCTTGGTTTCGTATCACCGGAAGGATGATTATGGGCAGCGATGATGGCGTTTGCGTTAACCTGCAAGGCGTTTGCAACAATTTGACGCAAAGAGACGTGAACCTTTGTCGCATCACCTCGTGCGATCAATATATCACTGAGCAATACGTTACGCCTATTCAGGTACAAGACACGAAAGTGCTCTTCTGGCAACGCCCTCAACCGGTCAAGCAGATACTCTCCAGCCTGTTTGGTACTTGTGATTTTCTGTCTTTGCTCCTCTGACACAAGTCTGCTCCGCCGCGCGATTTCCATTGCTGCCGTCAACTGTGCCGCCTTTGCCTCCTTAAGTCCTTTTATTTCCAGCAGTGCCAAGGTAGGAGCTTCCACCATTGCTCTGAGTGAGCCAAACCTTTCCAATAACTGACGCGCCAAATCCACTGCGCTTAGTCCGCGTACCCCAACCCTTAAAAGGATAGCTATCAGTTCAGCATCCGTAAGCGCTTCCGCTCCCCGTTTGAGCAAACGTTCTCGCGGACGCTCCTCTTCAGGCCAGGAAGAAATTCCCTTTCTCAGCTTCATATCCATTATTTCCAGTTATCAAAAATATTCCAAAACAAAACCACTTGTTGCGCTTTGACTTGAAACCGCCACATCATTATGGCTAGTGAGGCCGAACTAAAGAGAGGGGCGGACCCTGCCATTACTTCCTTGAATCATCCAAACTAAGGTTATTATAACATAAAGAAATCATTTGTGAGCCCATCACCACACCATCACCACTGCCCCCTTTCCTCTAAAGGTTATCCGGACTGACTAACATTTTGAAGAAGCGTGTATGGGTGATTTCGCACAGGAGCCCGTATTCTTGTTGGGCTACACCATATTCGACAGGTCGTTGAGGACGTCATCCACAAGGGTGCGGGACTGTTTGGCTGAATCGCTGCGCTGTATCGATAAATTGGACAGGTAGTCTTCGCTCACGTCTCCGGTTATGTATTCACCGGTAAAGACGGACATTTCAAACCGGTTGATGCTCGGATTCCCCTCTTTTGCCGCCTCTACCAGGTCCTCCACTTCCTGGTAGATCAGCCAGTCAGCGCCGATTGCCGCGCACACTTCTGCTTCAGTCTTGCCATGAGCGACCAACTCATCAGGGGTCGGTATGTCAATACCGTAAACGTTGGGATACAGGACCGGTGGCGCGGCCGAGGCAAAATACACTTTTGCCGCGCCCGCATCCCGGGCCATTTGGATGATCTCTCCGGAAGTGGTGCCGCGCACGATGGAATCGTCCACCAGCAGCACGTTCTTGCCGCGGAACTCCAGTTCAATCGCATTCAGTTTCTGCCTTACGGACTTTTTTCTGACGCTCTGTCCGGGCATGATGAAGGTGCGGGGTATGTACCTGTTCTTGATAAATCCTTCGCGGTATTTAACGCCCAGTTCATAGGCCAGGGGCAGCGCCGCGGTGCGTCCCGTGTCCGGGATCGGGATCACCACGTCGATATCATGTTGCGGGCGCAGCCTTAATATCTTCGCCGCCAGCGCCTCCCCCATGCGTAAACGGGTCTTGTACACGGAAATATTATCAATAACGGAATCCGGCCTGGCCAGGTACACGTATTCAAAGATACAAGGCGTATGCTGCGGGTGTTCCACACACTGATCTGAAAACAACTCACCCTGTTCACTGATGAATATCGCCTCTCCCGGCCCTATATCGCGAACCACGCTGAAATCCAGGGCGTCCATAGCCACACTTTCGGAGGCAACGACAAATTCCCTGCCCCTGTCAGTGGTGCGCTCACCATAGATAATCGGACGAATGCCAAACTGGTCGCGGAAGGCGAGGACACCGACACCGGAAATCAATGCAACGGCAGAATATCCGCCGCGACAGCGCTTGTGTAACCTGCGCACGGCCGAAAATATATCACGAGGCGTCAGGTCTTTTTTCAGTTTACCGATGTGTTGCAATTCAAAAGCAAGGATATTCAGCAAAACCTCGGAATCCGATTCCGTATTTATGTGTCTTAATTCATCCATGATGAGATCCCGTTTAAGCTCTTCACTGTTCGTGAGATTACCGTTATGAGCCAGGGCAATCCCGTAGGGCGAGTTGACATAAAACGGCTGTGCCTCAGAAGAGGATGAGCATCCCGCAGTGGGATACCTGATATGGCCGATGCCCATGTTGCCCCTGAGGTTAAGCATCTGGCGGGAATTAAAGACATCCCTGACGAGACCGTTGTTTTTGCATAGATAAAGCCGGGCGTTGTCACTGGTAACGATACCAGCCGCATCCTGCCCCCTGTGCTGCAGGATCGTCAGCCCGTCGAACAGCGCCTGGTTGACGTTTGACCTGGCAACGATGCCGATGATGCCACACATTTTCTCTATTTATCCGCAGCTGAACGGGCTAGTATAGTCATAGTACCAGGGTGCTATTCTCCTGCCGGAAGCGCTTCGTAACGGTGATAAACCGCGATATCTTCCGAAAGAAAGCGCTGACCCCAGACGCAGACACGCTGGAACGGTTCAATCAGAACAGCCTCATGCCACCATTCATGTTTTGATATCGCCGTGAATCCGGCCAGGAAAACAAGGATGGCAATTATCGCGCCGCCCAGCCCAATCCCAAAGAAAAAACCCAGCAGCCTGTCGGCGGCGGTCAACCCGGTCCTGCCAAGTAATTTTACGACAAAGTATCCCAGGCCCGTGAAGAGTACCAGACTGATAATAAAAACACCGACAAAAGCGATAACATCCCTCAGTACCGGTTCCAGGTAATCAGCCAGCAAGGGAGAAAAATAACCACTGAACTGAGCTGCCGTCACAACAGCCATGATCCATGCGGCAATTGAAGACAGGACGTTCAATAAACCGTACAGCAATCCCATGATTGCAGGCAGGAATACAACTACCAGGATACCAATGTCTACGCCTGCCACAATCAGCTCCTGGCCCGTATTACCTGAGCTGGCCGGTTGAAATCAAACAGGTTTGCATATCCGATAAGTGACCGGGTATTACGGGTAGTTCAACACAAAACCATCCAGATTCATGTCCTTTTTTAATTCCGCTTTCAGCTTCAGGGCTTCCTCACGCAGAACCTCCGGACCTATTCTTACCCGGTACAACAAGGAGCCGTCTCTGGCTTTTACCGGTTCATCGACAACATAGGATCGATATCCGGCTGCTCGTAATTTATCATCGAGTTTATCGGCATTTCCCCGTGAAAAACTGCCAACCTGTACAACCCATCCGGTCAGACCCTTGTTTTCAATGCCGGCGCCGGCATCAGCCGCAGCCGGTGTTGGCTCACCCGGGTTTGCGCCCTCGCCGGCATCTGCAGCGTCCGCCTCAACCGGGGCTGGGATTTCTTTCGCATCCTCTTCAACAGGCAGAATTTCATCCTGCTCCGGGATGGGTATTAACCGTGTCGTGAATGTGTCATCCGGCTTTTCCGGAATATTGGTCGCCGTTATCCCGGTCTCCAGTTCACGGGTATCATCCAGGAGCAGGGGGATAACGATCACAGCCAGCAAAATCAATACGACCGCCCCGGTAAGTCTTTCTTTGAATCTCTGTTCCATACTGTGGTCAGCGGCTGTTCAGGTGATCGATTGCACAACCGACGGTTACGAATGACCCGGTAACGATGATTCTGTCGCCAATACAGGTACAGGCTTCGGCATCTTCCAACGCCTCATGGACGGTTTGAAACTGCTTGATTTTCTCAGAACTCTCATATTTTTCCAAGGCTCCGGTCAGTTCGCTCAGACTTGCCGCACGATCCGCCTGCAACTCAACCACATACCAGCGGTCAGCGATTTCCGCCAACTTCTCGAAGACGGCGGTGTGATTTTTATCTTTGAGCATCCCGATTACAATATGTGTTTCTCCGACACATGGAATTTTCTTTACGTTTTCAACCAATGCCGAGACTGCCTGCCGATTATGCGCGACGTCCAGGATACAGGGGATCTCTCCGGGGATAACCTGGAACCGACCCGCCAGCCGAAAATCCCGCAAGCAGACCTTGATAGTTTCCTGGCTGACCGGAAATTCATCAGCCAGAGTTTCCAGAACCATCAGCACGCCGGCAGCATTTTCTACCTGCCTGTTATTATTAATGCTGGGCTTGGGCAGGCCTGCATAAACCTTATCGGAACATTTCCAGGTCCAGGTATCGTTATCGATCGTATAGGTAAATTCCTGACCTGCCTGCTTCAGCAGTGCGCCTGTTTCCCGCGCGCAAGCTGCGATGGATTCCGGCGCGCAGGTATCCGAGCAGACCGCCGGCCGCTGCCGTCTGAAAATCCCCGCTTTTTCCCTGCCGATGCTTTCCCGGGTGTACCCCAACCACTTCTCGTGGTCCAGGTCTATGGTCACGATCAGGGCAATATCGGCATCCAGGATATTGACGGCATCCAGACGTCCGCCAAGCCCCACTTCCAGGATAATGACATCCGGTTCCGAGCTCTGAAATATGTCCAGGGCGGCCAGGGTGCCGAATTCGAAATAGGTCAGGGAAATATCTCCCCGTGCCTGGTCAATGCGGTTAAATGAATGGCAGAGCCGGTAATCCGTTACCTGCTTGCCGTCGATACAAATCCGTTCATTGTAGCGGGTTAAATGTGGCGAAGTGTAGGCTCCCACCTTATAGCCGGACTGTCTCAGCATTGCATCCAGCATTGCCGCGCTGGAACCTTTACCATTGGTGCCGGATATACTGATTACCTTGCTGGCAGGATTCAGCAGGCCCATTCTTTCCGCCACTTTGTTGCAGCGGTCCAGACCCAGTTCTATGGCAGTGAAGTGCAGGCTTTCCTGCCACGCCAGCCAGTCCGGCAGTTGAGAAAACCTGAGTGCGGATTCCTGTTGCTGCCTGGGCAATATTTTTGGAAGCGAACTCATCGGCAAGTTAAACGGCAAACGGTTTATGGCAAAGAATGGATAATAGCGATGCTATTCTATCCCGCATTTCACGCCTGTCCGAAATCATATCAATATTTCCGTGTTCCAGTAAAAACTCGCTTTTTTGAAATTCTTCCGGCAGGGTCTGGCGTACGGTTTGTTCAATGACGCGGGGACCGGCAAACCCGATCAAAGCGCCTGGTTCTGCAATGTTTATATCTCCGAGGCTGCCCAGGCTCGCCGATACGCCTCCCATGGTGGGATTTGTCATGACCGAGATATAAGGCAGGCGAGTCTTGCGCAGTCTGGCCAGGGCCGAACTTGTTTTTGCCATCTGGAAAAGCGATATCAAAGCCTCCTGCATGCGCGCGCCGCCACTTGCGGAGAAACATACCAGCGGGACTTTATATTCAATACAGGCGTCTACCGCGCGAACAAACCGCTCACCTACCACTGAGCCCATGGAACCGCCCATAAAATCAAACTCAAAGGCAGCAGCAACCAGAGATATTGTTTTAACATTTCCCCTGATCACTACCAGGGCATCACTTTCGCCGGTTTCCTTATGTGCGCTCGACAACCTTTCCTTGTATTTCCTGCTGTCGCGAAACCTTAACTTGTCTACCGGCCTGATATCAGTACCTATTTCTACCCGCGCATCCGTGTCGAGAAAACCGTTCAATCTGGCTCGGGCGCTGATACGCATGTGGTGGCCGCATTTAGGGCAAACTTCCAGGTTGCGCGTCAGTTCCGCACGATAAAGCGTTGCATTACAGTTGCCGCATTTCGTCCATACTCCCTGTGGCACAGACCGGCGATTGGCACTGTTGGTCTTTATTCTTGAGGGAAGTAACTTATCCAGCCAACTCATATCACGCGTCGCTATGCTGCCTTATCCAAGGTATTTCGGACCGGAGCAAGAAATGAACCGACCTGTGCTGCAATATCTCCTCCTTTTGTTACAGCGGCATGGATCGTCTCAACCAGGGCACTGCCGATAACAACGGCATCACAATAACCTGCAACCCGCGCAGCTGTATCAGCATCTTTTATTCCAAAACCGACGGCAAGTGGCAAATCGGTTTTCCGCCTTAACAGGCGCAACCTGTCATTTACCTCAACCGGGTCAGCGCCTTTCCCGCCGGTAGTTCCTTTCACGGAGACATAATACAGAAATCCGGAGGCAATCCCGGCTATGCTCTCAATGCGCCGCTCGGTGGTCGTGGGGGTAACAAGGAAAATCTGGTCGATTTGCTTGTCGCGCAAATGCCCGTTAAGCGGCGGCGCCTCTTCAGGGGGAAGATCCACGATGATTACCCCGTCAATCCCGACAGCAGCGGCACGTACGGCAAATTGTTCGTAACCGAAGACTTCGATGGGATTTAAATAACCCATCAATATCACCGGGGTACGGGTATCGGACCGGCGGAATTGAGCGACCAGTTGCAGAACCCCGGCCAGTGAAATTCCCTGCTTCAATGCGCGTTCATTAGCTCGTTGAATCACCGGACCATCTGCCATCGGGTCTGAAAACGGCACCCCCAGTTCAATTAAATCAGCCCCGTGTCGTACCAGAGCCTGCATAATTTCGAGCGTATCTTGCGGCGCCGGGTCGCCTGCAGTGATAAACGGGATCAGGGCCGTTCTATTATGCTGTTTCAGGGTCCGGTATGTGGATGAAATACGACTCATCTGGTGAGAAATCCGGGTTAAAAGTAACAGCTTACAATAATCGCCTGTTTTCTGCTATAGCGTGATTCCTTCCATGGTCGCAATAGTCTGAATATCCTTATCGCCGCGGCCTGAAAGATTGATGATAATCGTTGCGTCCCGGTCCATATCTGCGGCACAGGTCCTTGCGTATGCCAGGGCGTGGCTGGATTCGAGTGCCGGCATGATCCCTTCCATAAGGGTCAGGTGATGAAATGCGGCAACGGCCTCCGCGTCATTTACCGCGACATACTCTACCCTGCCGCAGTCCTTCAACCAGGCATGTTCCGGACCTACGCCAGGATAATCGAGTCCGGCGGAAATAGAATGCGTGGCGCTGATTTGCCCATGCTCATCTTCCATCAGGTAGGTCCGGTTACCGTGCAGAACGCCAGGTTTACCGGCGCTTAACGGGGCCGCATGCCGGCCGGTATGCAGGCCCAGCCCACCGGCTTCCACTCCGATTAACCTGACCGATGCATCATCCAGAAACGGATAAAATAACCCAAGCGCATTGGAACCCCCGCCGACACAGGCGATGAGGATGTCAGGCAGTTTGCCTGTCGCTTCGAAACACTGTTGTCTGGTTTCCCTGCCGATGATCGACTGCAAGTCCCTGACCAATACCGGATACGGGTGCGGGCCCGCTACGGTTCCGATAATATAAAACGTATCGTCGACGTTGCTCACCCAGTCCCGCATGGCCTCATTCATTGCGTCTTTCAGAGTCTGCGAACCGGAGGTGACTTCGACGACTTCAGCCCCCAGTAACTTCATCCGGAATACGTTCACAGCCTGGCGTTGTATGTCCTCGGCGCCCATGTACACGACGCACTCCAGGCCCATGCGGGCGGCGACGGTGGCTGTGGCCACCCCATGCTGACCTGCGCCGGTTTCCGCAATGATACGGGTTTTTCCCATTCTTTTAGCCAGCAGGGCCTGGCCGACCGTATTATTGACCTTGTGGGCGCCGGTATGATTTAAATCCTCCCGCTTGAGGTAGATCTGGGCGCCGGTAAATTCTTTACTCCATCTTCGGGCGTGATACAGGGGCGATGGCCTGCCTACGAATGTCTTCAGGTCGCGATCGAACTCTGCCAGGAATTCCCTGTCATCAATGTACTTGTTATACGCCCTGGTCAACTCATCCAATGGCTCAATCAACGTTTCTGCGACAAATCGGCCGCCATACACGCCGAAATGACCGGATTCGTCAGGTACAGTCATTGAGAGAAATCCGGGCCGGGTTAAACATGTGACACCTCACCTATGAATGCGCTTATTGCCTGCTTATCCTTAATCCCCTTGTCCAGTTCTATGCTGCTACTCACGTCAACCGCATACGGTTTGCAGGCGGCGATGGCGCGGCGCACGTTTGCAACCGTTAATCCACCGGCAAGGATGATCGGCCGGGATAAATCCTCGGGGATTTTACTCCAGTCAAAACAAATACCGGTTCCACCATGGCCGCTATCGGAGTAGCTGTCCAGCAGCAGGGCCGCAGCATCGGCATAACGCCGGCAAACCACATGCAAATCGATATTATGCTTCATCCTCACGGCCTTGATATAAGGTTTGTCAAAGCTGCTGCAAAAAACGGGATCCTCATCACCGTGAAACTGGAGAACATCCAATGCGACTCTTGCCAATACAGCAGAAACAAAATCCCTGTCGGGATTCACGAACAATCCCACCTTTGCAGGGAACGGCGCCAGTTGACTGATGATCTCCTGTGCCGAAAGCGGCGCAATATAGCGGGGACTGGCCTGGTAAAACACAAACCCCAGGGCATCCGCCCCCGCGTCGATTGCGGCACGGGCATCTTCGATACGAGTAATACCGCAGATCTTTGTTCTTACACGGCGGTCGTCAGACATTTATTCCGCCTCACGCTTCCTGAACCCATTCATGCCCGTACCTAACCCGCATTTCTCATATATGGCAATCCGGATAATGGCCGGTTCGTTGGAATTCCGTATCTGTCAGGATAATTCACCCCTGCCAGGTAGAGTCCGTCAGCTGCCGCGGTTACGCCCCCACAATCCCTGTTTTTCGCGTTCAACACGTCAAGCTCCCAACCAACTTCGTGCTTGCTCATTCCAATCCCCATCAACACACCTGCGATATTGCGTACCATGTGGTGGAGAAAGGCATTGGCTTCAATAATAATGGTGACGAATTCGTTGTCCCGTGTGACAACCAGGTTCAACACGTTTCTGACCGGTGTCTTTGCCTGGCAGGACTTTGCCCTGTAAGAAGTAAAATCATGTTCGCCGATCAAAGACAGCGCGGCCCGTGACATCCTGTCAGAATCCAGGCGGCGGCATTCCCAGGTAACGTGACCATGGTTCAGACCCGGACGCTCCGGACGATTCAGGATAACGTATTTGTAAACGCGGCTCGTTGCCGAGTAGCGAGCATGAAAATCCGTTTGAACGGGCATTGCCCATATCAGGCTGATGTCACCAGGTAAATGGGTATTCGCTCCCAGGACCCAGGAATGAGCGTCCCGAACAGCGTCTGATTCAAAATGAACAACCTGGTTCAGGGCATGTACGCCGGCGTCCGTTCTGCCGGCACAGGTTACNNGTGTTTTTGCCGTTGCCATCCCGAATATCGTGATCCGTTATATTCAACTCCGGCGGCAATCTTCATAACAAGACATCACACCGGGTTAAGCCTGGCCCAGTAACTGCCGTGCCTCTTCCCTTTGTGCCGCGTTGCCTTCCGATAAAACTTCATCCAGGATAGAATAGGCGTTCTCCTCATCGTCCAGTTCAAGATAAGCTCTGGCCAGTTCAAGTTTGTTCTGCACCAGGTCTTCTTCATCTTCACTTTCTTCCGGGTACTCATCTTCTCCATCTTCGATATCTTCCGCATAGTCGTCTTCTCCGGTTTCCATGTCATCCACAAAATCCAACTCTTCGGCAGTTGCATCTTCCTCCCCGACCTCATCTTCATCCGCAAAAACCGCTTTCTCAATAGCGAGCGTATGGGCTAAATCGGAGCGGCGTGCAGCAGCAGAAGTCACCACTTGCGACTGGCTGTCATCAAGTCTTCTGCGCAGCAAAACAAATCCTCCAAGGACCAGCAGCGCTGCAAGGCAGGCAAGCGCGATATACCAGTAATCCCTGACCAGGTTATACGTCGACAAAAACGCTGCCCTGACCTTCGGCCCGGACAATGACTCGATCGTTGCGTCATAGAATGACTCCAACCGCTCAAGCAAGCCGGGCCCCGGTTCCGCCTGAGCACCCATAGCCTCAACCTGCAAGGCGGCCAGTTCATCATCCTTGAGTTCGACCAGACGTCTGAGATCTTCGATGATGGCCTCGGATTCCGACAACTTGTCTTCCAGTTCAATTTTCTCCTGTGACAACTCTTCAACCTGCTCATTTGCCAACACCAGCGCTTCCGTTTGAGCAATCCCGTCCGCGTCTGCTGCCAGCGCTGCACCTTCTTCCAGGTCTTCATCGCTAAGCGCAATCACCCGCAGCCCCCTGTCAACCGCAACCGTGCCGGAAGCAGTTTGCAACCCTGCATCAATGCTGCTGTAGCCGCGGGTCTCGCGCCAGAAGTTGTTTTGGGCCAGCACTTCAGCAAAAGCCTCCGACGTTGAAAGCGCTTGTAATTCGAAGGCATTCGGCATCCACAGGACCTCGCCTTCTTTCAACCAGTTGATATTGCCGTAACTGAAGGCTTCCGGGTTTGTCCGCAATAGCGCCAGCATCATTTGTTGAATGGAAATTGAAGTGTTCGGGCGCAGTTCGCGGGCAAGCACCCATAAGGTATCACCCCGGACAACCTCGTAATTACGGATCGTCCGGACAGTTGCCCTGGCCTTGTCCCAATCACGTCCGACGGCCGGCGCGGCAACGGCTTGCGCCACAGCCTCGCCCGATGGCTCGCCGGAAATGTAGACCGGCGTATCAAGCTTCAGGGTGTATTCACGGAAAAGCCGTCCCCTGGACCAGGCTACTTTTAATAAAAAGTGTAAGCGGGCCGCCCGCACTACCTCATTGCTGTAGATACGGATGTAATCCCTGCCGTCTGCGCCGCGCTTCAACTCAACTTGCAACTGGTTAAGGACCGGAGACCATTCAATGCCGGCCCAACGAAACCCTGCGACATCGGCCAGACCGACGCTGAGGCTGTCCTGTTCATCTGCCGAGACATCAGAGAGCAGAATTTCCGCCTCCAACAGCTGGTCCGGCGCCGATTTCAGTTCGATATCTCCCAGGTTTATGGCATACACCCAGGCAGGGATCAGCAACATCAGCAGGCACTGGGATAATATCTTAGCTCTCTGCATCATTCCGGTTTCCCCCCTGAGTCAACCCTTATACGCAGCCATAAAGTGTTTTAGCAAATATTCGGCAATCTGAACACTATTCAATGCGGCTCCCTTTCTAATATTATCGGAAACCACCCAGAAATTAATCCCCCGCGGATGAGAAAGATCCTCCCGGATGCGGCCGACGAAGACCGGATCATGTCCGGATGCCTCGGTCACGGCAGTCGGATATCCGCCGTCTTCCCGTTCATCGATAACGACAACGCCGGGAAAACCGTCCAGTAACGTTCTCACCTCGGCGGCGGAGATTTTCTCTTTTGTTTCGATATGCACGGCCTCGGAATGGCCGTAAAAGACCGGCACCCGGACACAGGTGGGGTTCACCCTGATCGCATCATCATCCAGTATCTTTTGCGTCTCCCAAACCATCTTCATCTCCTCCCTGGTATAACCGTTCTCCTGAAACACATCGATCTGGGGCAGGACGTTAAACGCCATCTGCCTGGGATGCACCATCGGCAAAGCAGGTTTACCGTTGAACAGGGCGATGGTTTGCTGCTCCAACTCTTCTATCGCCTTTTTTCCTTTGCCCGATACAGCCTGGTAGGTGGCAACGTTGACGCGTTCAATGCCGACGGCATCGTAAACGGGTTTCAATGCCATGACCATCTGTATTGTCGAACAATTGGGGTTTGCGATAATGCCGCGCTTGGCATATTGTCCTATCGCTGCAGGATTCACTTCAGGCACAACCAGGGGGATATCATCATCGTAACGAAACCGTGACGTATTATCGATAACGACCGTCCCTGCGGCAGCAGCCCGGGGCGCATGCAACGCGGAGACGGACGCTCCCGGAGAGAACAAGGCGATGGCAATACCGGAAAAATCGAATGAAGCCAGATCTTTTACCACCAGCTCCTCAGCCTTGAATTCGATACGCTTTCCCGCTGAACGGCTGCTGGCGACGGCATGTACCTCGGCTGTCGGAAAATCCCGTTCTTCCAGGAGCGACAACATGACCCCACCTACCTCGCCCGTAGCCCCCACGACTGCAACGTTGACTTTTTTATCCATTTCAGTTTCGAAGTGCATCAAATCTATCCCACCAGCGCCCGCATTACTGCGTCTCCCATCTGCGCCGTGGATACTCTTTCAGTGCCTTGCGTGTGGATATCCGCCGTCCTCAGGCCTTGCGTCAACACGGATTTTACCGCAGTTTCAACCCTGTTCGCCTGTTCCGGCAAAGCCAGGGAATAGCGCAGCATCATCGACGCAGACAATATCATGGCCAGGGGATTGGCAAGACCGCGGCCGGCAATATCCGGCGCTGAACCATGTATCGGCTCATATAAGCCCTTGCCGCGTTCATCCAGCGAGGCGGAGGGTAACATACCGATAGAACCGCTGAGCATGGAGGCAAGGTCAGACAGGATATCACCGAACATATTGGTGGTAACCATCACGTCAAACTGCTTCGGCATGCGTACCAGTTGCATGGCAGCGTTATCCACGTACAAATGCCGCAATTCGACTTCGGGATATTCAGCGGCCACGTCCGTCACCACCTGGCGCCAGAGTTGCGTCGCTTCCAGCACATTTTCCTTGTCCACCGAGCATAGCCGTTTATCCCGTTGCATGGCGATCTTGAAAGCCACGTGGGCGATACGGCGAATTTCCGTCTCCGTGTAGCGCAGCGTGTTTATCCCTTCGCGTTCGCCTGACTGTGTCGTATGGATACCCCTGGGCTCGGCGAAATAAATACCCCCGGTCAGCTCGCGCACGATCAGGATATCCAGTCCGCTGACCAGCTCCGGTTTCAACGACGAAGCAGCCACCAGCTGCGGGTAGGCAAGCGCCGGCCTCAGGTTTGCAAACAGGGCAAGTTCCGCACGCAAGGGTAACAGCGCGCCGCGCTCAGGCCGCAAATCACGCTCGAGCCCATCCCATTTCGGACCGCCGACGGCGCCGAACAGGACGGCATCACTTGCCAACGCCATTTGCA